>NZ_VIGC02000039.1 GCF_006569185.2 Litorilinea aerophila
ACCACCACGTAGGAGCTCAGCCGGGGCGGCACCGCCTCCCCGTTCACTGCCCGACAGCCGATGTACTGGATGCCTGCCGTGGCGAAGGTCAGCTCATGGCGCCAGTGACCCTCCTCGTCCACCGTCACCGTGGCCACCACCTCCTCCCCCACGATGACCTCCACGTGGGCCCCAGGCTTGCCCGTGCCCCGAATCTCCACCACCTGCCCCACCACCGCCTGCACCGGCGACGCCACACACGTGGGCTGCACCGGCGTCGGGGTCACCGTCGGCGTATGAGTCTCCGTCGGCGTCGCAGTAGGCAACGGCGTCTCTGTCGCTGTGGGCGTCAAGGTGAAAGTCGGCGTGACCGTGGGCGTCTCCGTGGCCGTGGGGGTCGGCGTTTCTGTAGGTGTATGGGTGGCCGTCGGGGTCGGCGTGTGAGTAGCCGTGGGCGTCTCGGTGGGCGTGGGCGTAGGCGGCGGCGCTACCACCACGTAGGAGCTCAGTCGGGGCGGCACCGCCTCCCCGTTCACTGCCCGACAGCCGATGTACTGGATGCCTGCCGTGGCGAAGGTCAGCTCATGGCGCCAGTGACCCTCCTCGTCCACCGTCACCGTGGCCACCACCTCCTCCCCCACGATGACCTCCACGTGGGCCCCAGGCTTGCCCGTGCCCCGAATCTCCACCACCTGCCCCACCACCGCCTGCACCGGCGACGCCACACACGTGGGCTGCACCGGCGTCGGGGTCACCGTCGGCGTATGAGTCTCCGTCGGCGTCGCAGTAGGCAACGGCGTCAGGGTGAAGGTCGGCGTAGACGTCGGCGTTTCTGTAGGCGTATGGGTGGCCGTCGGAGATGGTGTTTCTGTAGGTGTCTCCGTCGGGGTTTCAGTCGGCTGCGGCGTGCTCGTAGGCGTCTCCGTCGCCGTGGGTGCTTCGGTGGGTGTCTCCGTCGGGCTCGCTGTGAAGGTGGCTGTGGGTGCTTCGGTGGGCGTCTCGCCAGGAGCGGGGGTTCTGGTGGCGACCTCCGCAGGAAGCACCGTAGGCGAAAGGGGCAGGGTAGCCGTCACAGTCACCGTTTCAGCCGGCACGATCCCTGCACCCTCAGCCGGCACTGTGGCAGTTCCAACCGAGGCCTGGATGGGGGTTGGAGTACTGGTTTCAGCCTGGGTAGCCGTGGGCACGGGCGTTGACGTCTCTGTGGGGAACTCCGTCGCCGTAGGGCTGGCCGTGAACGTGGCCGTCGCCGTGTCCGTCGGAAGCGGCGTCGCTGTCTCGGTAGGGGTCTCAGTAGGAGTCTCAGTCGGCGCTTCGGTTGGTGTTTGAGTAGGGGTCTCTGTTGGCGCTTCGGTCGGTGTTTCGGTGGATGTAGGCGCCACCGTTTCGGTAGGCGTCTCTGTCGGCACTGCCGTCGATGTCTCGGTGGGCAGCGCCGTGGCCGTAGGCGACGGCGCCTCCGCGGGCGCCCCAGGGGTCGGCGTGACGGTTGGCAGCACCGCGACTGCGGTCGTCGCAGTGACGGTCACCGGGACGGTCACCGGGGCCGTCGGTGGGGTAGGAGCAGCGGTGTCAGTAGGCGAGGGCGCCGGAGTTGGCGAAACGGTTGGCTCGGCCGTGGCCGTTTCCACTGCCGCCGCGGCAATCTCTGGGGTGTAGGTGGGAACCGGGGTGGAGGTGGGCGTTGGACGAGCCATCCGGCTGCTGATGCTGTAGACCACAAAGACGATGATGAACAGCGCGATCAGCAGGAGCAGAAACCAATATTTGGCAAAATCAAAGCGGCGGATGGCCCGGGGAGACCGTTTCGGTGACATGTTCACGCCTCCCCGTGGGTAGCACGCCCCGCCTCTCCGTCAGATTCTGTCCGCTCAGATTCTGTCCGGGTGGACGAAGGGGCATGGGATGGTTCCTCCAGCCTGGCCCGCAGGGCCTCCAGTTCAGCTTCGGCTTCCTCCAGCCGCTTGCGCAGACGCTTTTCCTCCGCCTCAGCTGCCTCGATACCACTTCGCCAGAAAGTCCAGTCAATGATCCACTCGATTACCCAGCCGATGATAAGACCTGCAATGAGACCAAGCCACAGCTGCGACATGTCCGTCTCCGTTCCCATGGTGCTGAATTAGATGTATCGGATCGGATGACTCCAGACTTCTTTCTACCATAGAACCAGGCAACAGACAAAAGCCCTCCTGGCAGCCGGAGAGTTGCGCAGAAAAGGCTGCGTGCACCACACCCTTTGTGGCCCTTGCAAAGAGAGGCGGCCGACAAGGTGGAGCCCAGCTACGCCGTGGGACGGTACGTCGAGGCGGTTGCCTGTTTGACCTCTCCCCAAGGTCCGTAGCATAATCCCTCATACATGTCCAGGGTCATCCGACAGAAAATCAGCAGCAGGCAGCCCATGATGGCAAGTTCATGAACACCGCAGCCGAGCCCCAATCCGATTCTCACGAGCCCGAAGAGCAGCGGCCGGCAGGAGCCGGGCCAGCAGCCGACCGACGGCGCCCGCCTCGGCTCCCCTACCAGCACAAGATACCCATTGTCGAAGAGGAACTGGAGCTACTGGACGATGAGACACCCGACGTCATTCCGCTGAAGCGTCGGCGGGAGTGGATGTCCGGCCCCTGGGTCCTGATCTTCGGCTTCGCCTTCATCATCCTGATCGGCACCGTGCTGTTGAAGTTGCCCTGGTCCGCAGCGCCGGGGAAGACCATCACCTGGTCAGAGGCCCTGTTCACATCCACCAGTGCCACCACCGTGACCGGCCTGGTGGTTCGCAACACCGCCCAGGACTTCTCCTTCTTCGGACAGTTGGTCATCCTCTTTCTGCTACAGGTGGGAGGCGTTGGTTTCATCTCGTTCAGCGTCCTCCTCTTTCGGCTGATCGGGCGGCGCATCACCCTGCAGACTCGCTTCATCGTACAGCAGAGCCTGGGCACCAGCCGGGTCAGCGGCGCCCTGGACCTGGCCCTGTACGTGCTGGGGGTCACCCTCTCCCTGGAAGCTGTGGGGGCTTTGCTCCTCTACCTGCGCTGGCGCAGCCATTTGCCCGAGGGTGAGGCCCTGTGGTACGCCATCTTCCACGCCATCAGCAGTTACTGCAACGCGGGCTTCGATCTCTTCTCCGGGACAGAGGCGGGCGTGCTCTTCGGTTTCGGCACCGACTGGTTCACCCTCCTGGTGATGGGAGTATTGATCCTGTTGGGCGGGTTCGGCATCACCGTCATGTACGACCTCTGGAGCTACCGTTTTGACCGCACCCTGGGGCTGAATACCCGCCTGACCCTGATCCTGGCCCTGGTTCTGACGGTGACCGGCACGGCCATTGTGATGATCGACCCCAACCTGCACCGCAACCTCTTCCCGGACCTGAGCTGGGGCAAGCGCTTCGCCGTGGGGCTCTTTACGGTGGTCTCCGCGCGCACGGCCGGCCTGACGATTCTACCCCTGGATCAGCTGAGCGAAGGCTCCCAGCTTATCATCATGCTCTGGATGTTCATCGGCGGCGCGCCGGCCAGCATGGCAGGGGGCGTCAGCACCAGCACCGTGGCCGTGTTGCTGGTGGCGGTGCTGGCCACGGCCCGAGGGCACTCGGCGGCGGTCTCCTTTCAGCGCACCCTGCCCAACGAGACCATCGCCAAGGCGGTGGCCATCATGACGGTGAGCACCCTGCTGGTTACGGTGGTTACCCTGATCCTTTCCCTGCGCCACGAAGGCGACATCTTCACCGTCGGCTTCGAAGTGGTGAGCGCCTTTGCCAACGCAGGCTATTCCCTGGATTTCACCAGCAAGCTCGACGCGGTGGGCCGCTACCTGATCGCGTTCACCATGTTCTGGGGGCGCCTGGGCCCCCTTACCATCGTGGTGGCCCTAGCCCAGAGCGAGCAGCCGACCCTGATCCGCTATCCGGAAGAACCGGTGATTTTGGGGTAAAGACGGTAGACAGTAGACGGTAGGAAGAGTGGAGTATGCGTCAAGCGCCTTTGCCTGTGATTTTGAGCTGCCCCCATGGGGGCCTGGAGGTGCCGCCCCAGGTGGCCGAGCGTCTCGCGGTGGATAGGGTGACCCTCTACAACGACTGTGACCTGTGGGTGGATCAGCTTTTCGATTTCGGCCATCCGGATCTCCAGCCCCTGATCCCGGCAGGAGTGGGGTCCGGCGTGCTGGCCCAGGTGACCATGCCCATCGCCCGGGCCCTCATCGATGCCAACCGGCCACCAGACGACCTGGACAATCCCGATGGGGCCGTCAAGTCCATGTCCAGCTATGGTGTTCCCCTGTACCGCGAGCCCCTCGAGCAGGAGCTCAAGCAGCAACTGCTGGACAGCTACTGGCGCCCCTATCACCAGGCCCTGGCCGACGCCCTCCACCGCCATGCCGGCCAGGTGAAGCTGCTGTTGGATTGCCACAACATGGCCCAGGTAGGCCCCTCGGCCTATCACAAGGCGGGCGCGCCCCGCCCCCTCATCTGCCTGGGCAATGGGGGCGATGCCCAGGGCGAACCCCGCCCGGGAGTGCCCCACGTCTCCTGCCCACCCTGGCTGATCCAGGCCGCGGCCACGCTGGCAGCCGAACTGTTCCAGGATCTCCCCCTGTTGGAACCGGAAGCAGGCATACAGCCACCAGTGGTCGCCATCAACGATCCTTATCCTGGCGGCTACATTCTGCGGGCCTATGGCCCGGGCGGGCCCCTGGCTCCCCCGGATGCCCCACCGGCTATGATGATTGAGATCAACCGTGGTCTCTTCGTGGGCAACCAGCGGGCCGATACACCCATGCGGCCGCCCCATCAGGAGCGCATTCACGCCATCCGCGAGCGGCTATACCGGTGGCTACTCGGCGTGTTGGATCTGCTGGAGGCGGGGTCGGTTTGATGGTTGTGGCTCGTCGACTGCGGCGTAGCAACGCTGTTTATGGCTACACGAAATAAAGAGGGGGCACCGTTTCCCATGGATGAGGCTGAACGCACCCACATCTACAAATTGACCGACGACGGCGAACTGCTGCTCGGCTATGTGGGCCCCGACCAGGTCATCTACAAGCTGCGCTGGAACGAGGGCCGTCCCGTGGGCCGGGTGGATGACCAGGGCCGGGTCTTCCGCTTCACCCAACACGACGAGCGGGAACTGGGCTACTTCACCGCCCGGGGCACCATCCACAGCCATGGCCTCTTCGAAGGCGGCGACCTGGGTTGGGTGGAGCCAGACGGCGTGGTCATCCAGGCCGGGCTCATCTTCGGCGAAGAAGAAGTGGGACGAGTCGACGGCCCCCGCCCCATCGCCGCTGCAGCCGCCCTGCTCCTCCTCTTCCTGCCAGATGAAGCCGAACAGAACCGACAGATGCGACGTTGAATCGACCGGCAACCGCCAACGGTGTGCCATCACAACGAGAAAACCAGAACGATGCCCATGTCCCAGATTCGGACCGCTTTTTATGAAACGCCACGGATGACTTTCCACTGCCGAATACACGGAGATGAGGATGGCCTGCCCATGCTCCTCCTCCACGGCAGTTTCGCCAGCAGCCGCTGGTGGGAACCCTTCCTGAACATCCTCCCCAATGAAATCCTGGCCGTCGCGCCCGATCTGCGGGGCTGCGGCCAGAGCGACAAGAGCGAAACCGGCTATGCCATTGAGGAACAGGCCGAGGACGTCTGGGCTCTGGTCCAGGCCCTGGAATGGGACGAGTTCGATCTGGTCGGCCATTCCAGCGGCGGCGCCATCGCCATGGAATTTGCCCTGCAGCACATGGAGCGCCTCCACAGCCTGATCCTGGTGGACAGTGCGCCGGCCGAGGGCGTTTTCACGCCGGTGGATGCCTATGTTCTGTTGGAACGCATGAAAACCGACCCTGAATTACTACGCGAAGGACTCAAGGTGTTGATGCCCACCTGGCACGACGATGAAGGCGATCCAGAGCGCCGGCGCTTCCTAGATCAACTAGTGGCGGATGCCCAACAGATGGCGCCGGCTGCCTTCACCGCCATCGCCGACGCCTTAGGCCGGTGGAACCGATTCCACGAGGTTCGCCACCTGACCCTGCCCACCCTCCTCATCTGGGGCGACCAGGATGAGATCGTGGATCGGGACGCCACTACCCGCACCCTGATCGCCATTCCCGGCGCGGCGAATCTGGAGATCCTGCGCCAGGTGGGCCACAGCCCCATGATTGAGGCACCGGTGGCCCTGGCCGAACGGATGATTGACTTTATCACCGACGAATTCGAGGAATACGAAGCCATCCGAGAGATGGCTGAAGAGGAGGAGTGACAGACTCTGTTAGAATCTGTCACTCCCTTTGCAGATTCGAGCCACAGATTTCACAGATGACCCTGCTGCAGGAACACCCCGGAGAGGCAGAGGGCGCGAACTCTTACCGTGAGGCAGGCGCGGCCGCAGTCGTGAAGACAGCGTCCACTTCGAACATCTGGTCCCGCTCCGGCCCTACGGAGACGTAGTCCACCTTCACCCCGGCCAGCTCGCTCAGCCGCCGGATGTAGGCCTGGGCGGCCGGCGGCAGGTCGGCCCAGCGGCGGCACGCCTGGGTGGAAGTCTGCCAGCCCGGCCACTCCTCGTAGACCGGGGTCACCTGGAAGAGGACCGGCGTGTCCGGCATGGAATCGGTGATCACTTCGCCGCTGGGCAGTCGATACCCCACACAGATTTTAATGGTCTCGAAGGTATCCAGGACATCCAGCTTGGTGATGGCCAGGCCGGTCATGCCGTTGAGCCAGGCCGCGTAGCCGATGGCCACCCCGTCGAACCAGCCACACCGGCGGGGACGGCCGGTGGTGGCGCCGTATTCGCCCCCCAGTTCCCGCAGCCGTTCGCCGTCGGCATCGTGCAGTTCGACCGGGAAGGGGCCGTCCCCCACCGCGGTGCTGTAGGCCTTGACCACGCCGATAACCCGGTCAATGGCCCGGGCAGGCAGGCCGGCGCCGGAGCTGGCATAGGCCGCGGTGGGATTGCTGCTGGTCACGTAGGGGTAGATGCCCCAGTCCAGATCCCGCATGACGCCCAGCTGCCCTTCCAGCAGGATGGAGCGCCGCTCCTGGACGGCACGGCGCAGCAGGGGGACGGTATCCACGATGCGGGTGGCCAGCTTCTGGCGATAGGCCATGCAAAGCTCGTAGAGTTCCTGACCGTCCACCGGTTCTCCACCCAGGATCTCAATCTTGCGGTTGACCGTGCGCAGGGCATTGTCCAGGCGGCTCTCCAGCCATTCCGGCTGCAGCAGGTCGCCGATGCGCAGGCCAGCGCGGGCCGCCTTGTCCGCGTAGGCCGGCCCGATGCCCCGCTTGGTGGTGCCGATGGTATCCTCGCCCCGGGCGGCTTCTTCCAGTTCATCCAACAGTCGGTGGTATGGCATCACCATCTGGGCCCGGGCGCTGATCCAGAGGTTGCTCAGATCGACCCCTGCCGCTTCCAGCTGGGCCATCTCATCCAGCAGAGCGCCGGGGTTAACCACGCAGCCCGAGCCAATGATGTTCTGGGTGTTGGGATTGAAGATGCCACTGGGGATCAGGTGCAGGGCGTGTTTGCCGTACTGGTTGATGACCGTATGGCCGGCGTTGTCTCCCCCCTGGAACCGGATCACCACATCGGCCTGCTGGGCCAGATAATCGATGATGCGACCTTTTCCCTCATCGCCCCACTGGGCACCCACCACTGCGGTTACTGACATGGAATCCACCTTCTAGCTTGCTTAGGTGACTACGTGACAACGTAACAACGTGACAACGTAACCATGTACGGTCTCGGCACTCTATCACCTAATCACCCAGTCTAATCACCCGGTCACCTACTTGGCCGATTCGCCGCCATCGATGGTCAAGACGGCCCCGGTGATGAAGCGGGCTTCATCAGAACAGAGAAAAGCCACGGCCCGGGCGATGTCCTCGGGCTGGCCGATAGTGCCCAACGGGATCAGGGGCAATTGGGCCTTGAAGAAATCTTCCGGCATGCCCTCAAAGGCTTCCGTTCGGATCAGGCCGGGCCGGATCACGTTGGAGCGAACGCCCAGCCGGGCCAGCTCCAGGGCCAGTTTGCGGCTGAGCCCCTCCAGCCCGGCCTTGCTGGCGGCATAGGCAGCATCGTCGAATTCGCCGGCGATGCTGCTGATGCTGCTGATGTGCAGGATGTTGCCCCGGCTGGCAATCAGGTGGGGCACGGCCGCCTGGACCATGGCAAAGGCGCCATCCAGGTTGATGGCCATCACGTGACGCCAGGCCTCGAAGGGCATCTCCTCCACACCCATACCCGCGGAGACGGCTGCGTTGTTCACCAACACATCCAGCCGACCGAAGCGGTCCACCACCACCTGGACGATGGCCTGGGCGTCGGTGGAGATATCCCCCGGCACCGCCACCACTTCATGGCCCGCCGCCCGCAGCTCCGCCGCCTTGGCCTCCAGGAGATGGGCACGGCGCCCCACCAGGCCGACCGCCGCGCCCTCCTGGGCCAGCTGGGTGGCAATGGCTGCGCCGATCCCGGTGCTGCTGCCCGTGACCAGGGCGACCTTGCCTTCAAAGCGCCTGTGCCGGGCGTTCAACGGAGATCCTCACTGCTGCGATAGTCCAAAAAATAGCGCCCGCCCCGGGCCACCAGCGCCGCCACCACAGCTTTGGCCAGGTCTACACCGATGAAGGGCACCACCCCCTTCCAGAAGGCCTGCCCCCAGTCCTGCAGGACCACGGCCAGCCAGGACATACCCACCAGGTAGATGACCAACACGCCGGCCAGGCCCGCTACAAAGCTGCGCAGGGTCAGTATCCAGCCCTGCTCCCGGACGTTCTCCACCAGGGCGCCGGTCACGTAGGCCGCGGGCACGAAGCCCACCAGGTAGCCGGCAGTGGGGCCGGCAAAGACACCCGGGCCGCCCATGCCGCTGGCGCTAAGGGGAGCGCCGGCCAGGATGGCCCCCAGGTAGAGGAGCTGGCTGGCTGCGCCGCCACGCGCGCCCAACACCAGGCCACTCAACAGAACGGCCAGCACCTGCAGGGTGATGGGCACGGGCGTAAAGGGCAAAGGGATGGTGATGCGCGCGGTGGTGGCGGTTAACAGGGCAAAGAAGGCGATGCCGATGCCGGCGGCCACTCGAGGCCGCGCCAGGCTGCGGATGGTCGTGTCGAACATGGTGCACAAACCTCGTCGGAGTTTCTGACGTGATGTTGAAATGCTGACGTGATGTTGCCAAAATGGTACCGGGCGCTGCAACCAGCGCCCCTACTTAGCGTACGGGCTGGATCTGATAGTTGGGCGCTTCCTTGGTGATGATCACGCTGTGGGGGTGGCTCTCGCTGTAGCTGGCGGCGGTGATGCGCACAAAGCGGGCCTTGCGCCAGAGGTCGGGGATATCCTCGGCACCCACATAGCCCATCCCGCTGCGCAGGCCGCCCATCAACTGGTAGATGAAGTCCTTGAGATGGCCCTTGTAGGGGACCTGGCCTTCGATGCCTTCGGGCACGGTCTTCCCGCTGATGTCCGGGCTGGCCGACTCACCGTTCTGGGCACTCTGGTAGCGATCTGCGGCCCGGCCGCGCATGGCGCCCAGGCTGCCCATGCCCCGGTACTCCTTGAACGAGCGCCCTTCCCGGATCACGATCTCGCCGGGCGACTCGTGGAGGCCGGCCAGCAGGCTGCCCAACATGACGGCAGAAGCGCCGGCGGCGATGGCCTTGGTGATGTCCCCGCTGTACCGGATGCCGCCGTCGGCGATGATGGGGACGCCCAGCTCCCGGGCAGCCGCGGCACACTCGGCGATGGCAGTCAACTGGGGCATGCCGGCGCCGCTGACGATGCGGGTGGTGCAGATGGAGCCCGCACCGACGCCCACTTTCACCACATCCGCGCCCGCTTCCACCAGATCCCGCACGCCGGCCGCGGTGACCACGTTGCCGGCCAGGATGGGGATCTCCGGGAAGCGGCGGCGCAGGGCTCGCACAGTCTGCAGGACGCCTTTGCTGTGGCCATGGGCGGTGTCGATGGCCAGGCCGTCCACGCCGGCCGCCACCAGCAGCTCGGCCCGCTGCAGGCCGGCCTCGCCCACGCCCACGGCGCCAGCCACCAGCAGCCGCCCCCGGTCATCCTTGGCCGCGGCCGGGTAGTCCAGGCGCTTGAGGATGTCCTTGTAGGTGATCAGGCCCTTCAGATAGCCGTGTTCATCCACCAGGGGCAGCTTTTCGATGCGGTAGCGGTGGAGGATCTCCTGGGCCTCGGCCAGGGTGGTGCCCCAGCGGGCGGTGATGAGATTCTCCCGGGTCATGTACTCGGCGATGGGGCGGCGGTAGTCATCGGCAAAGCGGATATCCCGGTTGGTCAGGATCCCCACCAGGCGGCCCGCTTCGTCGGTGATGGGCACGCCGCTGATGTGGTAGCGGCTCATGACCGCCTCCGCGTCGGCCAGGGTGGCATCGGGCGAGAGGGTGATGGGATCCACGATCATGCCGCTCTCGCTGCGCTTCACCTTGTCCACTTCGCTGGCCTGCTGCTCCGGCGTCAGGTTCCGGTGGATGACGCCCAGGCCGCCCTGGCGGGCCAGCGCAATGGCCATTTCGCTCTCGGTAACCGTGTCCATGGCGGCGCTGATTACGGGGATGTTGAGCTGCAGCCGCTCATGGAGGCGGACGCTGATGTCGATCTCCGCCGGCAGCTTCTCGGCGTAGCCGGGCACCAACAGGACATCGTCGAAGGTGAGGGCTTCTTTTGTAAAACGGGCAGCGGCAGCCGCTTCCACGCTGTCACCGTTGTAGGCCTGCGCTGCCCAGGTCAACTCTTCGGCCGTGAGGCTCATCTTCTCCTGCTCCTCTTGATCTGTTTCACCGCTCAGGCTTCGGTCGCTATTGTACCACCGGGCCGGGCATCTACCAATAAAATAGGGTGACTGGGTGATTGGGCGGTGGGGAGATGGCCGGTGGTCTTGTCTCCCCAATCGTCGAGTTCCCGGGTCCCCCAATCACCCAATCGCCAATCATCCCAGCCCATACCGGGCGGCCGCCTCGTCCAGGATGCGGTTGATGAGCGCCTCATACGACCAGCCGGCCGCGGCGGCCTCGATGCACAGATCCGAGTAGCCGGGGTTCAGGCCAGGCAGCGGGTTGACCTCCAGGATGTAGGGCCGGTCCTGGTCGTCGGCATCCAGGCGAAAGTCCACCCGGGCCACATCCAAACAGCCGATGACCCGGAAAACCGCCGCCGTCAACCGGTTGAGTTCCTCCACCTGCTCCGGGCTCAGGGGCGCCGGGCAGAGGTAGTGGAAGGTATCGGCCAGCTCCACCTTCATGCGGTTGGTGTAGACCCCGCCCTCTTCGGCGGGGTAGCGGGCCAGATCCACCTCCAGGGGCGGGAGGAAGGTGAGCCCCTGGAGCAGGCGCGGCGCTCCCTCATCGGGGGTGAGCCGCCTGGCCACCGGGGCCACCAGGTTGCCCACCACCCCCACTGTGACTTCCCGCCCCCGGATGAAGCGCTCCACCAGTGCGGGCTGCGCGTACCGTTCCAGGATCAGGCGCAACTGTTGCCGCAGGGCCGCCTCGTCCTGGACGATGGACGCCGCGCTGACGCCCATCCCCGTGCCTTCCCGGCTGGGCTTGACGAAGAGGGGGAAGGAGAGGGCGGGGTCCAGCTCCTCGTCCGGCCGCTCGAAAACCTGGAAGGGCGGCGTGGGCAGGCCGTGGTACGTCAACACCCGTTTGGCCATGGGCTTGTCCAGGGAAAGCGCCAGGGCCAGGATCTTGGAGCCGGTGTAGGGAATGCGCAGCATCTCCAGGATGGCCGGCACCTGGGCTTCCCGGGCGTCGCCGAAGTGGCCTTCACAGATGTTGAAGCAGATGTCCGGCTTGAGTTGGGGGAGGGTTTCACACAGGGTGATGTTGCCCTCCAGGAAGGTCACCTGATGGCCGCCGGCCTCCAGGGCTTCTGCGATGGCCTGGATGGTCTTCTCCGAGTCCAGGTCGTCCCACCGATCCGGCGACATCCCTGGCCAGGTGGGCGCGTTTTTCTTCAGGTTGGCCAGCAAAGCGACACGCATGGCGGTTCCTTTCCCCTTTCTCACCACTGTCTCACCAGAGCCTCACCAGAGGGGGACAGGATCTTGCCTGTCCGGCGCGGGCTGGCTGTGTCCATTGTGGCCCCCCGCCAGAGACGCAGAGGGGGGTGCCGCTTCCGGGGCAGGCAGGCCGGCAGCGGTCAGGTGGGTCAGGCGCTGGTGGGTGATGGTAAAGCCCTCCGGGGCGATGGCCAGCCTCTGGCCGGAGAGGAGGGCCGCCACCCCTTCCTGGCCCTCTTCCGGGTGCAGGGCCGCGTAGCGCCGGCAGGTGGGGCAGGTGTTGGGATCGTGGCGGGTGTAGTGTTGGGGCTGGCTATAGGCGCTCATGAACCCCTCGTAGTTGCGCACCACCACCCGGTCGGCCGACTGGCTGATGACGTAGTTGGGCATGACCGGGATCTTGCCGCCGCCCCCCGGTGCGTCGATGACGTAGGTGGGGATGGCGTAGCCGGAGGTGTGCCCCCGCAGGGCCTCCATGATTTCGATGCCCACGGCCACCGGCGTGCGGAAGTGGCCGGCGCCGTGGACCAGGTCGCACTGGTACAGGTAGTAGGGCCGCACCCGGTTCATGACCAGCTTGTGGCAGAGCTCCTTGATGATGTTGGGGCAGTCGTTGACCCCGGCCAGCAGGACGCTCTGGCAGCCCAGGGGGATGCCCGCGTCGGCCAGGCGGCCCAGGGCCTTGGAGACTTCCGGCGTGATCTCCTTGGGGTGGTTGAAGTGGACGTTCATCCAGAGGGGGTGGTACTGCCGCAGCATGGCCACCAGCTCCGGCGTGATGCGCTGGGGCAGGAAGCAGGGCACCCGGGTGCCGATGCGCACAATCTCCACGTGGGGGATGGCCCGCAGCCGGCGCAGGATGTCCTCCAGGATGGCCTGGGGAATGGTCAGGGGATCGCCGCCGGAGAGGAGCACATCCCGAATCTGGGGCGTGCGGGCGATGTAATCGATCTGGGCGTCGTAGTCTCGCCGGCTGAACTGGGCCGCGGGGTTCCCCACGATGCGGCTGCGGGTGCAGTAGCGGCAGTAGCTGGCGCACTGGGTGGTCACCAGCATGAGGACCCGATCGGGGTAGCGGTGCACCAGACCGGGCACGGGCGAATGGCCCTCCTCGTTCAGGGAGTCCACCATCTCCGAGTCGAAGGGCACCAGCTCCTGGCCGGTGGGGATGATCTGCCGGCGGATGGGGCAATTGGGGTCGTCGGGGTCCATCAGGCTGGCGAAGTAGGGGGTGACGTCGACGCGAAAACGCCCGGGCGCCGACAGGCCGACCATCTCGTCGGGTGTCAGGCGGATGACCCGGGCGAAGTCTTCCACGGTGTTGAGGCGATGGCTGAGCTGCCACCGCCAGTCACGCCACCGGTCCAGGGGGACGTCCTGCCAGGGAGCGGGCGGAGTCTGGCCCGAACTGGGAGGCTCCTGGGATTCTGCGTGTTGGGTTTGCATGGCGAGTCGATCCTTTCTTTGGTAACTCTGGAGTCCGAAGTCCGGAGTCCTGAGTCAAGACTTCGGGCTTTCAGACTGATAAACAACAAAAAGCCGCCCAATCACGGCCGCATCGATCCCGGGAGGATCGAAACACGGTGGATTGTGGCGACTTTTACGCAAACGGACAGACGATCGGTCTGTACGTTTGCATCATGCATCAAAGGTGACTGCCATGCAAATTTCGGCAGGGCGATGAAGGGGAAATGCGGGCGCCAGGAGCCCCCCAAGCTCAGCGGGCGCGACGGGCCAACTCGGCCTCCACGTCGCTCCACTGGAGTCCCCGGGCGGAGAGGAGGACCAGGCTGTGGTAGATGAGGTCCGCCATCTCGTAGATCACCCGCTCGTCCCCCTCCCCTTTGGCGGCGATGAGGACTTCCACGGCCTCTTCGCCAATTTTCTTCAGGATCTCATTTTCCCCGGCTGCGAAGAGGCTGGCGGTGTAAGAGCCGGCGGGCGCGTTGCCGCCCTTGCGGCTTTCGATGGTGGCAAAGAGGGAGTCGATCACCTGACTCATGCAAGGTCCTTTCTGATCTGGTCTTGAGTACCGAGAGGCGTATGTTCATTACGGCTGGGCCAGGCCGCGATAGAAGCAGCTGACTGCGCCGGTGTGGCAGGCGGGGCCGGCCGGCTCCACCAGCAGGAGCAGGGTGTCGCCGTCGCAGTCCACGCAGATGGCGGTGACCCGCTGGGTGTGGCCGCTGGTGGCCCCTTTGTGCCAGAGGGTCTGCCGGCTGCGGCTCCAGAAGACCGTTTCGCCGATCTCCAGGGTCTGGCGCAGGCTGGTCTCGTTCATCCACGCCATCATCAGCACCTGGCCGCTGCGCCCATCCTGGACGATGGCGGGGACCAGCCCCTGCTCGTTGTAGCGCACCAACGACAACAGCTCGTCAACGTCCAGACGCTGATCCACATGGCGCAAAGGCTGAAAGGAAGGCTGAGAGATTTCCATGGGCATCACCAGGGCGGGGTTCAGGTGAGTGGGGCAGTTGGGTCCACCAGGTTGGCCGGGGGGATGCGCACGGGCACCTGATGCTGGCGCAGGTGTTCCTTGATGGCCATGATGCTGAGCTGGCGGAAGTGGAAGAGACTGGCGGCCAGCGCGGCCGCAGCGCCACCTTCGGTCAACACGGCGGAGAAGTGCTCCAGCTTGCCGGCGCCACCGCTGGCAATCACCGGGATGCTCACCGCATCGCTGACCGCCCGGGTCAGCTCGATGTCGTAGCCGGCCTGGGTGCCGTCGCCGTCCATGGAGGTGAGGAGGATCTCACCCGCGCCCCGGCGTTCGGCCTCCACCGCCCAGGCCACCGCGTCCAGGCCGGTGTTGATGCGCCCGCCGCTGACGTAGACGTCCCAGCCCGGCCCCCGGGCGGCCACCTCCTCGCCGTGGCGCCGTCGGGCGTCGATGGCCACCACAATGCACTGGCTGCCGAAGCGCCGGGCCGCCTCGCCGATCACGTCGGGATTGCGAACCGCCGCGCTGTTGATGCTGACCTTGTCAGCCCCGGCCAGCAGGATGGCCCGCATGTCGTCCACCGTGCGGATGCCGCCGCCCACGGTGAAGGGGATGAAGACCGTGTCGGCCACCCGCCGCACCATGTCGATGACAATGTCCCGGGCTTCGTGGGTGGCGGTGATGTCCAGAAAGACCAGTTCATCGGCCCCTTCCCGGTCATAGACCTGGGCCTGCTCCACCGGATCGCCGGCGTCTACCAGATCCACAAAGTTGACCCCTTTGACCACCCGGCCGTCCTTGACGTCCAGGCAGGGGATGATACGTTTGGCTAGCATTCAGGATCGCCCGTGTTGTTGCAGGAATTGGATGGCTGCATCCAGGGCCGAGAGCTGTTCCGGCGCCGTCTCCGCCAGGAGTTCCCACGCCTCGTCGGCGGTGAGCCAGCGGGCTTCACAGTGGTTCTCGTGGCTGAGCTGGACGTCGCCAGGGCCCACTTCGGCCAGATAGTAGGTGACTTTGCGCTCGATGGCGTAATCCCGGATGGAGACGGTGTACTGGAGCTCCACCTGGCACTCCTCGTGCAGGCGCACGATGGGGAGCCCCGTCTCCTGGACGAACTTCCGCCCTGCACAGGCGGGGCCGCCCTCGCCCTTGTCCAGCCGCCCCCGGGGAAATTGCCATTGTTCGAAGAAAAGGTTGAAAAGCAAGAGGAACTCGGGCCCCTGGCGCCCCTGGCGATAGGGCACGATACCGGCGCTGTGGCAGGCCAGGGGTCGCTGGCTTACCTCGATGGCCTGGGCCAGGTCCAGGCGGCCGGTGTACAGGGCCTGGCCCACGATGACCCCGTCGATGTTGTAATGCTCGTATGCCTTCAGACGCTCGATGTCCTCCAGGCCGGCCACGCCCCCGCTGGCGATCACCCGCAGGCCGGTCATGTCCCCCAACCGGGCAGTGGCCTTGACATTCACCCCGCTGAGCATGCCGTCCCGGCTGATGTCGGTGTAGACCACGGTGCGGACGCCCAGAGCATGCATCTGATGGCCCAGTTCCACGGCATCCACATCGCTGAGGGACTGCCAGCCGTGGGTGGCCACTTTGCCGTCCCGGGCATCGATGCCCACCACGATGCGCTGGGCGCCCCATCGCTTGAGGGCTTCCGCGACCAGGCGGGGATTTTCCACCGCCACGGTGCCCAGCACCACCCGATCCGCGCCCAACTCCAGGGCCAGGCGGATGTCATCCAGGGTGCGCAGGCCGCCGCCAAACTGGATGGGCAGGGAGACCGCCTGGCGGATTTCCCGCAGCCGGACCAGGTTGATGGGCAACTGGCGGTCCAGCTCCGCGTCGGGCGGCTCGGGTTCAGGGCGGCCAGGGTGTTGGATGAGGATGGTAGCAGGACGGTGGAGGGCGTTGATCTGAGCCCGGGTCGCCCCCAGTGCCCCGTCCAGGTTGACGACGTGGAGCCATTCGGCTCCCTGGGCAGCCCAGTGTCGGGCCATCTGGGCAGGATCTTCGCCAAAGACGGTTTCAGCGTCGGGATTTCCCTGCCTTAGCCGCACACAGCGGCCATGTCGAAGGTCAATTGCCGGATAGATAATCATACGTCCACTGTTCTCTTCATGCGAAACAAGCCCCTCGGCGCTGTTGTCACTCCGGGTCTATTGGAAAGGCTGACAGTCATGTCCAGCCAGGAGACCGAACCGACAGTGCCGAATCGACGTCTCCCAGTACCGGATCGACCCGGCACGTGTCATAACTCTACCATAAGGGTATCATAGGCGAACGTAACATCCCATCCCCGTTGGCGGCCAAGATCTTCGGCCAGGCGCTCCAATTCTGGCGGCGTCAGGCCGAAGGGTTCCTCCAGGTGGGCGAAGATCAGGCGCTGGGGGCGGAGCTGCTCCACCATGGCCAGGGTCTGCCGGAAGGTGGCTTCAGTCTGCAGGACCGGATGGTCGGCAGGAATCAGCCGACGCCCGGTGAGGGGATGGAACTCGAAGACGCCCGCAGGGAGCACGGCCAGCTCCACCCCGGCCAGCGCCGGCGGAGGTGTCCAGCCCAGCAGCTCATCCATGGCGATGAGGACACGGCGGTGGCCGTCCAGCTCCTGGAAGAGAAAGGCGTAGACATAGGATTCAGCCAGCGGGAAGGCGGTGACCTGCCAGCCGCCCAGGGTCAGAGGGCCATCGAAGGGATGAACCTTCACCAGGCCGCGGCTTTCCAGATAGCGGAAATTCTCCGCCAGGCCCAGATAGGTTTCAAAGTCAGCCGCTACCTGGGGGGGGAGGTAGATGGGCGTGCAGGTGTTTTGGGGAGGCCAGCGCAGCGCGTCCCAGTTGCGGGTTTCGTACATGCGCCGCCCCGCGGTGTGGTCCGGGTGCCAGTGGCTGTAGAAGCCGGCGGCGATGTGGCGAATGCGGGAACGGTCCACCTGGAGGCAGCTCTCCTCCGGCGTGTCGATGAGTACATCCGGGCCATGGACGAAGAGACTGGGCCCCGTGCGTTCCCAGGGGATACCGTGCTCCCGCGCGCCCTGACAGAGGGCGCATTGACAGCCGGGGCGGGGCGTCCGGAAGGCGCCTCCGGTGCCCAGAAATTCAAGGGCCAGTTGGGCCATGGCATTCCCTCCCTGCGGCATCGTCCTGAATGGGTCAGCCCGTCACCATGCGCATGAAGTTGGCCAAAATACGCAGGCCAACGGTGTGGCTCTTCTCCGGGTGGGGCTGGATACCCCACGCGTTCTTGTAGCGCACGATGCTGGGGTAGTCGATGCCATAGTCGGTGGTGGCCAGCACGGCCTCTGGGTCCGTGGCATCACAGAAGTAGCTGTGGGCGAAGTAGGCATAGGCACCATCGGGCACGCCGGCCAGCAGGGGGTTCTCCTGGCGGCGATGGAGCTGATTCCAGCCGATCTGGGGGACCCGCAACGTCCGGCCGGGGCTGCCGGGATCGGGCATCTGGTCGGGGAAGCGCCGGACCTTGCCTGGGATGAGGTGCAGCCCTTCGTGACAGCCCATCTCCTCGCTTTCGTCGAAGAGCAGCTGCATGCCCACGCAGATGCCCAGCAGGGGAAGGCCAGCATCCACTGCGTCCAGCAGGGGCTGCTCTAGCCCCTGGGCGCGCAGGTTGTTGACGCTGTCGCCGAAGGCGCCCTGGCCGGGCAGGACGATGGCCCGCCAGCGGGTCAGATCCGTGGGGCGATCCACAATGTCCACGGGGATACCCAGGGGAACCGCCACCGTCTCAAAGGCTTTGTAGACGCTGCGCAGGTTGCCCACGCCATAGTCAATAATCGCGATCATCGCCTTGTCACTCGCCTGTTCACTTGCCGGTTCACTTGACCGTAATGGCAAAGTTGCGGACCAGGGCCGGGGGAAATCGGTTCTGGCCAATGGCCGTGGTGAGCTCCCGAATGCGGTACTCGGCGTGCTCCACCTGGACCGGCGTGAGCTCGCCCGCCGTGGCCCTGGCATCGAACTCTTCTTCGTTCAGCACCGTCACACGGCCATCCGGCTCGATCCAAAGGGCGAGGATCAGGTCTTGGGTGGAAAGGGTGGAGTTTTCCCGATCCAGGGGCATGCAGACAGGCACATAGACGCCCACGGGGTTGCCCTCGGCATCGAAATATTTCTCCATCACCTGGCCATCTTCCAAAAACCAGAAGCGAAACCAGATGTAGCCGGGGCCGGCAATCTGGGTGTCGCCCACGTGTTGGGGTTCGGCAGTGGGGGCCCAGGTGGCGCGCTCCACCAGGACCTCGCTCAACCACTCGGCGCGGTAGTCGATCAGGGAAGGGTTCGTGCGCCAGGCGCCGCTGGTAATCACCGGGTGTCCATCCATTTTTTCCTGCACGGCTTTTCCCGCATGTTTTTCTGCATGGCCGGAAGTTAATACTTTTTGACGACGGCCCGATAGGCCGCAGGTTCCCGAAACTGGATCAGCTGCCGGTCCTCGCGCACGTGGCGCACCTCATCCAGGTCGATGGTGGCCACCGCGTAGCCCTCGATGGGCTCGTCCAACACGGTGTAGATCTCGCCCTTGGGGCCGACCAGGATGCTGTCGCCGGCGAAGCGCATGGTGGGCTCCTGGCCCACCCGGTTGGCGGCAGCCACGAAGACCGCATTCTCGCATGCCCGGCTGATGATGTGGGCCCGCCAGGAAGCGGCCATCTCCTCCTCCCAGTTGGCGCAGACCAGGATCAGCTCTGCCCCTTCCAGGGTCAGGCTGCGGGCCACCTCGGGAAAGGCCAGGTCATGGCCGATGGAGAGGCCAAAGCGTCCCCATTCGGCATCCACATTGACGAAGCGGAAGCCGTTGCGATACACCTGCCGCTCTTCGCCCAGCAGATGGACCTTGCGATACTCCGCGGCCACATCTCCTTCTGGCCCCAGGCAGACCACGCCGTTGTAGAGGATGCTCTCCACCTTTTCTTTGATGACCATGCCGAAGACGATATGGGTGCCGTAGTCGCTGGCCCGTTTGGCCAGGTAGTTGGTGGCATGCCCGGGGACCCGCTCCGCCAGGTCCGTCGCCCGCAGGCCCAGCTCCGTGCCGGTGTAGCTGAGCTCCGGAAAGACGATCAGATCGGTCTGCTGTTCGCTGCAGATGTGTTCGACAAAATCGCCCATCTTGCGCAGATTGGCCTCGGGGTTGGCCAGCGCCGGCGCCATCTGAACCAGGGCGACGGTGATCTCTCTTGGCATGGAGTACTCCTGTCCGCTTCAGCTTGGCCGCATTGGGTCATACACGGGGAACAGTATAGCACAGGCCGGTGGAATCACCATGAACGCCGGGGGACAGGTGCAGGTAAGCGGATTGATGGATCTTTGGGTGGCGGCTACTTTTACGATACAATGGCGGCAAGCAAAGGCTCATCTGCCCCAAAGGCGCGCCACCGGCCGTGACGGAAGTGGAAGTCTCCCAGGGGGCGATTGCTAAGGGGCGATGGGCCAGAGGAACTGTGCAGGAGAGCCATCCACCGACGTGGGTGCATCCCCAGAACAGGAATAGGCATGGACAGGGTACAAAACTGGTTTCAACGGGCCTGGCTGGTGTTGGCCGTAGCGGCGGTGGTTATCGCCCTGGATCAGATCACCAAGATGTGGGTGCGAGCGACCATCCCCAAATTCACCTATGTGGTGCCGATCCCGGCCTTGGGTGAATATTTCGTTTTCGAGCACGTGGATAACTACGGCGCCGCTTTCGGCATCCTTCAGAACAGGGGAAATCTCTTCATCCTGGTGGCCGCAGTGGTTGCCATCGCGATTCTGGTCTACGTACAACAGGTTCCCCAGGAACAGCGGTTCCTGCGGATACTCTTTGGCCTCCAGTTGGGCGGCGCATTGGGCAACGTGATCGACCGGCTTTACCAGGGCTACGTCACCGACTTCATCAAGATGGGCATCCCTGGCGTTTACTACTGGCCCAACTACAACATCGCGGACAGCGCCATCGTCCTGGGCGTGATCGGCCTGGGGATCTACGTCCTGCGGGAAGATTGGGGCCGCTCTCGCCCCCAAACCACCCACGACGAGGGCGGAGAGGCAGCTTCGGCCGCCGGCTCAACCGGCGGCTCATCCACAGAGGCATCTGGATGACTCCCCAGCGCAAACCGCACAGGGACAGGTAACAGGGATAGGTAACGAGGAAAACCATGGACGACGCCCTGGCGCCAGGAGAAGAGGCCGCAGGGGCCGGTAAAGTCATTCAGCTGCAGGTAGACCACGAGGGAGACGGTCAGCGGTTGGACCGGTGGCTGGCGGCCCAGATGCCGGGACACAGCCGGAGCGAAATTCAGCGGTGGATCAAAGAGGGGCGGGTGACGGTGGATGGTCGGGCCGCCAAAGCCAGCCAGGCGGTGGAATCGGGGCAGGTGGTCCAGGTGCAGCGGCTCGCCGAGCTGAAGCCGCTAGAAAAACTCGTTCCCCAGGCGCTCCCCCTGGATATTGTCTACGAAGACGCCGATCTGCTGGCCATCAACAAACCGGCCGGCCTGGTGGTCCACCCGGCGCCAGGCCACCCGGACCGTACCCTGGTGAACGCGGTGCTCCACCATTGTCCAGAGTTGCAGGGCATCGGCGATGAGCGGCGACCGGGCATTGTCCACCGGCTGGACAAAGACACATCAGGGCTGATCCTGGTGGCCAAATCTCTCCCGGCACTGCGTGCCCTACAGAAACAATTCAAGGAGCGCCAGGTGGAGAAAGAGTACCTGGCGCTGGTGGAAGGGGTGCTGGATCCACCCCGAGGACGGATTGTGGCACCCATCGGCCGTCATCCAACCCACCGGAAACGGCAGGCCGTGCTGCCGCCGGATGCCTTCGGACAGACCGCGGGGCGGGAAGCCATCACCGAGTACGAAGTGTTGGGTGTGTACACGGCACCGGTCCAGGATGGCAGCGCCAGGGGAAACTTCAGCCTGGTCCGGGTACATCTCCACACCGGCCGCACCCACCAGATCCGCGTCCACTTCGCCTGGCGAAAACATCCCATTGTCGGCGACACCCTCTACGGCTACCGGAAACAGCGGTTGCCTTTGGACCGCATGTTTCTCCACGCCTATCGGCTGAAATTCAGGCTGCCGGGCAACGGCCAGGAGATCGAACTTCGAGCCGAGTTGCCCCCCGAACTGCAAGAACTCCTCAGCCAATTGGAGCAGGCCCGTTAAAAGCGGGATAGCGGTTTCATCGTCCGAAACGGCGGTAGGACGAAGAGCCGCCACCGGATGAACTACCGGAATCGCTACTGCTTGTAGAACGAGAAGTGGAGCGGGACGAACTGCCGGTGCTGCTATCCCGATCGTCCGAACCCGGATCGTACGGATTCGGGCTATAGCCAGAACCGCCACTGGGGGCAGAGCCGCCGGGTTCAGAGCCACCAGGTACCGCGCTCGGGCCATATCGGCTGGGGCCATAGGGCGGGTAATCCTGCAGGGACGGCACTGACCGCTCCCGGACGATGCGTCGGTCGGGTGTTACGGCGAACCGCGTGTCAGTATACCAACTTCGAGCGGTCACCGCGGCAGTGTTGGCCAGAAAAAGCCCGTTAACCAACAGAATTAAAAAACAGCAGAGACTCAAGGTGATCAGCCGAGAGGCTTGCCGACGCCGCCGGATATCCCCGATTCCTCTGTTGTCTGAACGTACAGTTCTGTCCATCATGCTCATTCCACCCTCTATACCAGATACTTCATGTAAACTCACCCATTTTCCCCTCGTGTTGGAAAGAGAAGGCCTGTCTGTACGCCGGCTCTATTCCAGCTTGCATCACTTACAGTGTAGAGCAGGCCGTAGCTAAAAACCACGGTCAGACGTCAGAAATCAAATGGGGCAATCGACGCGCGCCAATGCCACATTTGTCTCACATTCGATTGATGGACGAAAAAAGTACGGGTGAGCAGATGAGGTAAAGGGAGTATCAAAACGTGGGCACAAAAAAGCTCCGGCTGACAGGGGACTCAGTCGGAGCTTTTTTGTAGAGGTCTTTAATCAACCTCGATTATGCCCTATTATACTCAACCCCAGGCTTTTGAACAGTAGCCACCGTAGACAAATCAGGTAGGAAAACCCAAACTGATTCTGTAGGAATATTCCTACAAGCGCTGGGAAGCTGACCCCATCCACGTGGATCAGGGATCCAACAGGAGGCCATGTTGCATGGCAAATTTGACCAGCGAGGGGAGATCGCTGATGCCGAGCTTCATCATCATGCGGCTGCGGTAAGTGGCCACACTCTTGGGCGAAAGGTGCAACAACTCGGCGATCTTGGCGTTGGTGTTCCCCCGGACCACCAACTGGAGCACCTGCCGCTCTCTGGCGCTGAGGGGCGCCAGGGGATCGTCAACCTCCTTGTTGCCCCTTCGCAAATACTCCTCGATGAGCTCATTGGAAATCTTGCGGCTGAGGTGCCGTTCGCCCCGATGGGCCGCCCGTACCGCCTTGATCAGCTCGGAGCCTGCCGATTCTTTCAAGACATAGCCCAGGGCGCCGGCCTGCAGGGCCCGATAGATGTATTGAGCGCTGGCGTGCATGGACAAAATGACCACCTGGGCCGAGGGACAGGCTGTACGGATCTGCCAGGTGGCCTCGATGCCGCCCAGCTCCGGCATGCGGATATCCATGATCACCACATCCGGGCGCAGCCGGGTTACCTCCTCCAGGGCCGCCAGCCCATCGGCTGCCTCCCCCACCACTTTCATGTCCGCCTCCGCCTCCAGAATGTGGCGCAGGCCATCTCGCATCATGGTATGATCATCGGCTAAAAAGACGGTGATCATGGGTGCTCCCCTTTCAACGGAATAGTGACCTTCACCTGGGTGCCATGGCCTGGGGTCGACCGGATCTCCACCTGTCCCCCGATGGCCACTGCCCGCTCCTGCATGATCAGAAGTCCCCAGCCATTCTCCCCACTTTCGCGGCTTCCCCGCCGGGGCTGAAAGCCGCAGCCATCATCGGTGATGGTCATGCAGACCTGCCCGGGATCGCCCTCAATCTGGATGGTCACCTGCTGGGCCTCGGCATGGCGTACCACGTTGGCCAGGGCCTCCTGGGCGATGCGGAAGAGACCGTTGACCACGGTGTCCGGCAACTCGGGCAGGATGCCCTCCTGGGAGACATGGGTACGCAACCCAGAGCGCACGGCCAGGCGACCGGCATACCACTCCAGGCCGTCCACCAGACCGTAGTCGTCCAGCACCATGGGCCGGAGTTCCGACATGACGTTGCGAATGCGCTCGGTGATCTGCTCCACCAGCTCCATGGAATCAGAGAGCCGCTTCACCAGGGGAGAGTCCTCTGGACAATGGTTCTGAACCTGGCCTCGGATGATACTCAAGTTGAGCCCCAGGGCGCCCAGGTTCTGGCCCACCTGGTCGTGCAGCTCATTGGCCAAACGCCGCCTTTCGGCCTCCTGAACTTCGGATAGGCGTTGGGCAAGCTGGCGCAGTTGTTCCCGATGCTCACTCACTTCCCGGAGCAGCTGCATGTTCTGGGCTTCCGCCTGCTTACGCTCGGTGATGTCCCGAATGGCTGCCAGCACTTCCTGGCTGTTCAGACGGGAGAAGCGGGCTTCGCAAGTGAGGACTCGGCCGGCCAGGGGCAGGTCGAACTCTTGGGTTTTCAACTCATGTCCCTGCAACGCCTGTTGCACGCCGGACTCTAGCCGGGCGCGCAGTTCTTCCGCCAACGCCGGCCCGGGCGGACGGACAGCGTACCCGTTGTGGACGCCGAAATGTTCAGGGATCCGTACACTGAGGAGCTCCCCCTGGGCCGAGAGATGGGCCACCATGTCCGGCAGCGCGTCCATCAGGGCCCGCAGGCGGGCTTCGCTGGCCCGGACGACGGCCTGGCGGTCCTGCTCCAGGAGCCGCCGATGCCAGACCGACAGCACGATCAAGCCGGCCACGATGACGTAGGCCCCCAGGGTCAAGAGGAAAAGCTGTTGGAAGGGGTGGGGCAAGGGGAAAAGCCAGGCCACCGCCAGGCACCCTAGCGTGTTGGCGGCGATAAGGACAATGGTCGAGCGTTGGGAAAAAAGCAGGCTGGCGAGCAGGACGATGGCCAATCCAAATATCATCATGGCAAGACGACCCTCGTTCTGCTGAATAAGCAAATAAAAGAATGTGCTATTACCGGTAATTAACCCCAACTCGGAAGCGCGATGATAGTGGGGAGTGCGACTAAACAGATAACAGATAAATAGGATAAAAATGACAAACAGAATACTCCAGCGGGAACGCTGCTCCGCAATCTCTGGCAGAAAGAAGAGCACATAGAGCTCACATAGGAAGCCCACAACTGAACATAACAAAAACATACCCGCCACCAACCGGGCCTGCCGCCGCTCATCTGCGCTCTGCAACAGCGGCGAAGGCTCGGTCAAATGGTACCAGAGACGCTTCACGGAAACCATGGCTGTCGCTCTGACCTCCTCTATGTACGCCACAACGATGGGCTCCATGCACGCCACGACGGGAACAGGCCGGGAGGGCACGCCCTCCGCCTGAGGCAGCGCACCTGCCCTCCCGGCGTCCCAGGCCATCCGCGGCCAGGAATGGCGCCCCGGATCTACGGCTGTGCCGGCCCTAGCTGGGAGACCACATACTGCTGCAAGTATTGCCGGGCCACCCGCTGGACATCCTCGGCCGTCACAGCCCGCAGCAGCTCCGGATAGCCCTCATCCAGCTCCACGCCCACGCCCAGGGTCTCGTACCAGCCCAGATACCAGGCCCGGCGCTCGGCTGTCTCGTGGGCGCTGGCATAGTCGCCGATGGCCTTGTTGCGGGCCCGCTCCAGCTCCTCCTCGGTGACACCGTTCTCCTGAATGTCCCGCACGATCTGCAAGATCCCTTCCCGGGCCACCTCCGCGTTCTCCGGCAGGGTGATGATGAAGGCGTACAGGTAGCTCTCGCCCCGCCGGGACGGATAGGCCGAAGAGGTGGAATAGGCCAACGCCTGCTCTTCCCGCAAGGTGGAGAAGAGGCGGCTGGTGAAGCCGGTGCCCAGGATGGTGTTTAACACCTTCATGGCCGGATAGTCTGGGCTGGCCACCGGAGGTGCCGGATACCCCACCATCATCCAGGTCAGGTTGGACTCTCGGGTCGCAGTGACCGTTTGATTGGCCGACAGGGAAATCTGGGGCGGGGCCGGCAGCAGATCCTCCTCGCCAGGCGCCAGGGTCCCCAGGCGACCCTGCAATCGGGCCCGCATCAGCCCGGCATCGAAGTTCCCCACCGCACTGATGACCAGGTTGTTGGGCACGAAGTAGCGGCGGTAGAACTCCCGGACATCCTCCAGGGTCAACTGGCGCAGGGATTCCACCGTGGCCGAGGCATTGCCGTAGCCGCCCGGGCCATACAGGGCCTGGAGCAGGTTCTGGAAGACCACGTTGCCAAACTGGTCGGCCTGGGCCTGGACCTCCCGCATCATCTCATCCTTCAGACGCAGGAATTCCTCCTCTGAAAAGGCCGGGTTGAGGAGCACATCCAGATAGATGGGCAGGGCCTGGCTCCAGGTGTCGGCCGTGGCCACCAGGGTGAGGTTGGCCATGTCGGGCAAGAGCCCGTAGTCCAGGCGAGCGCCCAGATTCTCGATCTCTTCGAACAGGGTCTCTTCATCCCGGCTGGTGGTACCCCGCATGAGCAATCGCATGGTCAGCTCGGCCAGGCCAGCCTCCTCGGCCGATTCCACGGAGGTGCCGCCGCCGATGAAGGTCTGCAAGGCTACCACTTCCGTGGTGTTGTCCGGCCGCAGAATGAGGCGCAGGCCGTTGTCCAGGGTGAGCACGCCCTCATCCAACCGGGCCGGGGCTTCGACTGCCTGCCCTTTGGGCACCAGCACCATCTCCAGATAGCGGTCCAGGTCGATGTACTTGCGGGCCACCGCCACCACGTTCTCCACCGTCTGGGCCTGGATCTGGTCGCCATAGGTCAGGGCGAAGCGGTAGTCGTCGGCCACTATCGAGTAAAAGCCCAGGGAGGAGGCGATGCCGTCGTTGGTCTCGTGGCTGTAGGCCAGGCTGGAAAGCAGCATGGTCTTGGCCCGCTCCAGCTCCGCCTCGCTCAGGTCACCCTCCAGGATGCGCCGAAGCTCCTGGAAGATGGCCTGCTCCACCAACGCCCGATTTTCGTAGGGGAAGGTGGCCGAAACGGTAAAGGTACTGGGATCCCGGGTGGTGAAGTAGCCCGCGTCCACGCTGTTGGCGATCCCCAGCTCCTTAATGATGTGCCGGTAGAAACGGGAGCCCCGACCCTCGGACAGGACCGCCAGCAGGACGTCCATGGCGTAGACGTCCTCCGGCTCTCGGATGGAGGGAGCCGGCCAGCCAAAGATCAGGTAGCCCTGGTTGACGTCGTGCTCGATGGTGATGACCCGACTCTCGGTCAGGGGCGGCGGCGCGGGGAAGCTGGGCCGCTCCACCGGCCGGGAGGGCATGGCCCCGAAGGTCTCGTCGATGACGGCGCGAATCTGGACCGGGTCGAAATTGCCGGCCACGATGAGGGTCATGTTGTTGGGCGTATAGTACTGCTCCTTGAAAGCCAGGAAATCCTCCCGGGTACGGGGATCCAGCCCCTCTTCAGTGCCCACAATGGGCATGCCATAGGGGTGCCCCTGGAAGAAGGTCTGGTAGAACTCGGTGGCCAGGAAGGTTTGGGGATTATCCCGCCGTTGATCCCGCTCCCGCAGCACCACCTGCTTCTCTTTGGCGATTTCCTCCTCTGGGAAGGAGGCATTCTGGGTGATGTCGGCCAGGATGTCGATGGCCTGGGCCGTGTGCTCGCTGGGCACTTCGATGTAGTAGTGGGTGTAGTCGAAGGAGGTGGCCGCATTGGTGCGCCCGCCCAGGGACTCCACCTCCAGATCCACCGTGCCCGGCCGGCTGGGCGTTCCCTTAAACACCATGTGCTCAAAGAAATGGGCAATGCCGTTGTTTTCGGGCGTCTCGTTGATGGAGCCCACCCCCACCCAGACATCCACCAGGGTCACGGCCACGTTGGGTCGGGGCACCAACAGCACCTGCAGGCCGTTGTCCAGTTGATAGGCCTCCAGGTTGGCGAAGACGGCCTCGGCTGGCTGGGCCAGGACCGGCGCGTCGGCCCCCTGGGCAGTGGGGACGCCCACCCCCGGCATCGTGGGGAGCACCAGGGACGCCATCATCACCGCGACCAGCAGCATCTGTCGCGTCTTTCGGATGAGCTTCCGCATCTTCACAAGCTGCCTCGTGTTCACGTTCATGGACTTCTCCTCGTTTCGTTCCTGAATCTGATTATCTGATTATACGAATGGCTCTACTGCACGAATGGCTCTACTGCACAAAGGTCAAATGAGGACGCTGCCCCACGCAGATGAACGCTGATTCGGCTTACTTTCTCCGGCGTTTCTTTGCGCCTTTGCGTTCAAAAATGCCCTTTCTGCAGGGGAGTCACGAATTGAGCCGCGATACCCCCTATGGCAGGACGTTGCCGATCCACCTGTCTTCGTGTACTATGAAAGATGCCACATATTTTTTGCTGTCGCTTGATGGTCCTCCGTCCGATGAAAGGTGAGTACGCCTTATGTCAATCACCCGAGAAGCAGCCCTACAGTATCATGCGCAAGGCCGGCCTGGCAAGCTGAAAATTGTGGCCACCAAGCCCATGGAGACCCAACAGGACCTCTCCCTGGCCTACTCGCCAGGCGTGGCCCATCCAGTTTTGGCGATTGCCGAAGATCCCCAGGCCGCCTACGAGTACACGGCCAAAGGAAACCTGGTGGCGGTCATCTCCAATGGCTCTGCCATCCTGGGGTTGGGGAACCGGGGAGCCCAGGCAGCCAAACCGGTGATGGAAGGCAAGGCCGTCCTGTTCAAGCGTTTTGCCGACATCGATGTGTTTGACATTGAGGTGGACAGCCAGGATCCCGAGGAGATCATCCGCTTCGTCGAAATGATTGCGCCCACCTTCGGCGGCATCAACCTGGAAGACATCAAGGCACCGGAATGTTTTCTGATCGAACGGGAGGCCCAACGGCGCTGCAACATTCCAGTCTTTCATGACGACCAGCACGGCACGGCCATCATCTCGGGAGCTGGCCTGCTCAACGCCCTGGAGCTGGTGAATAAGGAGATCGACAAGATTCGCGTTGTCATCAACGGGGCCGGCGCTGCCGGTATTGCCGTAGCCGAATTTTACATCGCCATGGGCGCAACCCGCGAAAACATCATCCTGTGCGACTCCCAGGGGGTCATCTATGCCGGCCGGGAGGAGGGCATGAACGAGTACAAGGCCCCCTACGCAGTGCCCACCCATGCCCGCACCCTGGCCGACGCCCTGGTGGACGCCGATGTCTTCATCGGCCTCTCGGTCGCCAACTGTGTGACCCGGGAGATGGTGCGCAGCATGGCCCGGGATCCCATCATCTTCGCCATGGCCAACCCCGACCCGGAAATCACCTACGAAGAAGTACAGGCCGCACGTAAGGATGTCATCTTCGGCACGGGCCGCAGCGACTACCCCAACCAGGTGAACAACGTCCTGGGCTTTCCCTTCATCTTCCGGGGTGCCCTGGACGTCCGGGCCACGGCCATCAACATGGAGATGAAGCTGGCCGCAGCCCGGGCCCTGGCCGACCTGGCCAAGGAAGATGTGCCCGACGGTGTCATTCGGGCTTATGGCCTGGATTCCCTCCGCTTTGGTCGTGATTATATCATCCCCAAGCCTCTGGATCCACGGGTGATGATGCGGGTGGCACCGGCCGTGGCCCGGGCCGCCATGGAAAGCGGCGTGGCCCGCATCCACAT
Source organism: Litorilinea aerophila (assembly GCF_006569185.2). NCBI lineage: Bacteria > Bacillati > Chloroflexota > Caldilineae > Caldilineales > Caldilineaceae > Litorilinea > Litorilinea aerophila. The sequence goes on from NZ_VIGC02000039.1 coordinate 29,234, forward strand.
CGACCTGGAGGCCTACCTGGATCAGCTGGCCGCCCGCATGGGCAAGAGCGTCCAGGTCATGCGCAACATGGAGCGCAAGGCCAGCCAGGACCCCAAGCGGGTGGTCTTTGCCGAGGGCGAACACCCCAAGATCATCCGGGCGGCCTACAACGTGGAGACGGAAGGCATCGCCCAGCCCATCCTCCTGGGCCGCAAAGAAGAGATCCAGGCCCAATGCCGGGAACTGGGCCTGGATTACGCCCCCCTGGTGATCGACCCCAACCAGTCGGACAAACGCAAGGTCTACGCACAGCTCTTCCACGAGCGCCGTCAACGCAAGGGCGTGACCCTGAGCCTGGCCAACGATATCCTCCGCCAGCCCAACTACTTCGGTGCCCTCATGGTAGACCAGGGCGACGCGGACGCTTTCATCTCCGGCGTGACCTACAACTACCCGGAGGTGCTGCGCCCGGCCCTGCAGGCGGTGGGCACCGAGCCAGATCGCTGGGTCAGCGGCGTCTACCTGATGCTGGTCCACGACCGCCTCTACTTTTTCACCGATGCCACCGTGATCATCGAGCCCACCGTGGAACAGCTCGCGGCCATCGCCATCAACGCGGCCCAACTGGCCGAAGAGTTCGATGTGGAGCCCCGCATCGCCATGTTGAGCTTCTCCAACTTCGGCAGCACGCCCCACGAACAGGCCATCAAAGTGCGCAAGGCCACCGAGCTGGTGAAAAAGCTGCGGCCGGATCTCCAGATCGATGGCGAGATGCAGGCCGACGTGGCCGTGGTTCCGGAGCTGATGGCCCGCCACTACCCCTTCAGCCAGGTCAAGGACGCCAACGTGCTGGTCTTCCCCCACCTGGCCGCCGCCAACACGGCCTACAAACTGCTCAGCCGGCTGGGCGGCGCAGAAGCCATCGGCCCCATCCTGGTGGGCATGGCCAAGCCCATCCAGGTGCTGGCCATGGGCGCCGACGTGCGGGACATCATCAACATGACCATCCTGGCCGTGGTGGACGCCCAGTTCAAAAGCCAAAACAACGGCTGACGGCCCTCGGGAGGGTCTCCTGGTCTGGGAGACCCTCCCGACGTTTCAACCATCCTGACGCCTCCAAAACAACATCTCAAAAACCGTAGTGGGCCAGAAGTAGAGCCTCGGCCGCAGAACGCCCACCACCAGTGGGATACTTCTTCCCAGCGTTCTCTGCCTCTCAATGCCCCTGCGGGAATCGTCCCCATCTGAAGCACTTATTGATCACATCAGCACTTGTCACCTGAAAGGAGTCACATCCATGCCCCACGCACCCCATTCGGATCGGCCGGAGGGCCGCGCCACGTCCACAGCCAGCCGCAAGGCCAACTGGCGGGCCATCTGGGTTCTCTGCCTGGTGGCCGGCCTCTTCGTCCTGGCCGGCCACCAGGTGGTCCGCTCCCAGACCGGCCAGCCGGACGACCTGCCCAACTTCAGCAACACCGTCCGCATCACCAAGTTCGCCTCGCCGGCGGCAGAGGCCGGCTTCAATTTCAGCTGTGAGGGCTGCCCCAATCAGGCAGACAGCAGCTTCACCCTGACCGACACAGTGCCCGGCCAGATTTCGGTCGAGCAGTACCGGGACATCAGCGGCACCAACCCCATCACCATCACAGAACTGACCCCGCCGGGCGGCTACCAGCTCTACAAGATCGAATGCCTGGCCCAGGCCGGCGACGATCCCCTGCCCCTGGATCCCTGGGCCTACCAGGTGGTGGGCAGCAGCGTGGTGGTCACCGCCAGCATCACGGAGCTGGGCAAAGCCTACTGCAACTTCTACAACGCCATTCCCACCGACATCACCATCGTCAAAGTGGCCACGCCCAGCGTGGGCAGCGACTATGTCTTCTCCGGCACCCTGGGGCAGTTCACCCTGGATGATGCCGACCCTGATGACGGGGACAGCATCACCAACACCCAGGTTTTCAGCAACCTCTTGCCCGGCTCCTACGACATCTACGAGATTTTGCCGCCAGGCAGCAACGCGCTGGAAAGCCTGGTCTGCAGCGTCCACGACAAGGCGGTGGAATTTGGCCCGGCTGTGGTCGCCCAGGCCGACCCCACGACCGCCGGCTACGCGACCGACTTGTCCAACGACGGCACACCCGACACCGCCTGTGATGGCTGCGCCCCCTACGTCAGCAACAGCCCCAACGCGGAGAATCAAGGTGTGCTGGAATTTATGTTGCCCGACCCGGTTGCGCCCACCGACGGCGCGATCCTGAAGCTCCACCTGGGCATGCGCAACATTGTGAGCCCACCCCTGAGCGTCTCCCTCTACGGCTACGTGGGCAACGGCACCGTGGAGAATGGCGACTTCGATGCGGGGAGCCTGATCGCCACCTTTACCATCTCCAACGAGGCCGTCGTGGCCATCGACGTCACGGACTTCATCTCGACCCAGCTGGCCAACAACGTGGGCACGGTAGGCTTTGGGCTACGCCTGCCGGGGGAAGATCCCTCGGACTTTTTCCTGGATGACCTGAACCCCTCCCTCGGGCAGACGCCCGGTGTCCTGCATCTGACCACCTCCACCGGGCGGCGCATCGAGCTGGAGGGTGGCCGGCCGGTGGTCTGCACCTTCGGCAACCGGGAGGGGAACGGCCGCATCACCGTGGATAAGGTGACCTTCCCCGCAGGCAGCCCGGCCGAATTTTCCTTCAGCCTCAATGGGGGCCCCAACCAGATTCAAACCGGCTTCGTGATCAGCGACACGGCGCCCCCCTTTGACAGCGGTCCCCTGGCGCCAGGCACCTACAGCCTGACCATGGAGACCCTGGCCGGCTGGAATGTCACCGCGGTCCTTTGCACCGACGGGGTGAACGAATACGACCCCTCGGCCATCTCCCTGCCAGCCGGCGTCACTGTCGCCTGCACCTTCACCTGCACCCAACAGAGCACCATCGTGGTGGACAAGCTCACCATGCCCGCCGGTGACACCACCCCCTTCTCCATGACCCTGGATGGCCAGGCGCTGTCGTCGCCCATCCAGTTCCAGCTGAGTGACGGCAGCACGCCCTTCACCACCGACCTGGATCCCGGCCTCTACAGCCTGACAGAGGCAGCGGTGCCCGGGTGGGCGCTGACGGCGGCCGCCTGCAGCGACAGCAGCCCCCTGGACGCCATCGATCTGGAGCCGGGAGAAACCGTCACCTGCACCCTCACCAACAGCCAGATGTCCGTGGCCGTCACCAAGACCGTGGGGCTGGATGCCACCAGCTGTGGCGCGAGCAGCCAGCTCACCGTGGCGCCGGGCACGCCGGTCTACTTCTGCGTGACCCTGGAGAACACGGGTCATGTTACCCTAAGCGACCACGTCCTGGTAGACCAGGCTGTGGGGCTCAACGTCACCTTCCCGTACACGCTGCCGCCGGGCGCCCAGGTCCAGATCACCAACGACATGTTGACTTCCCTGGACCTCCCTCCCCTGCTGGGGCCCATCACAGCCACCAGTGACATCTCCAATACGGTCATCATCACCAGCGGCCAGGGTACCAGCAACCCCATCACCCGCCAGGCCCAGGCCACGGTGACCATTCCGCCCACGGCACTGGAGGGGGATGATCAACCGGCCCGGCCAGAAGAGGCAGGCGAGAACCGGATCTACCTGCCCCTCATCGGGGCGGACATGCCATAGCGGCCCAACCCGGGAGGGCCTCCGACAACGAGCGGCCAACAACCCTGCACATTCAAAATCGCCGGGGGACGGAACCCATCCGTCCCCCGGCGATTCATCTTGTGCGCCCTCTATCAGCACTTTCTATTACTACACGAAAGAATCGCTTCCCCGCGAGACCGTGACGGCGGCGATCTCCAGCCACTGTTCCCGGTCACAGCCCACCAGCCCATGGGCGAAACGCCCCTGGGGCGTCACCACCATGTACTGGTTGTCCAGCCAGATCACCAGGCCGGCCGGTCCACAGGGGGCGGTGGCACAGGCGAGGATCAGCGTCTCATCCACCCAAAAGCGTGCCCGACCTTTTTCCCACACAATGCGATAGGTGTGCCAGTCGGTCATGGCAGTGGGCACCAGGGCTTCGCAGACACCCATGGCCGCCTGCCCCACCGGCCACAGGCGCCGGTAAAGCCAGGGCCAGCGCATCAGGGGCAACGCCAGGGGAGCCGTGGGCAGCAAAAGGAGAAACGGCCAGCGGCTGGCGTCGATGGTGGCCGCCTTCCAGCCGTGGCCCGGCACGCCCGCGGCCAGGGCCATGTTCGAAGGCGGCGAGCTAAAAAAGAACCAGATGGCCTGGGGCAGGGCCGGCCACCGGCGCCCGGTCATCCAGAAGGGGTCATTCCAAAAACCGAAGCCAGCCGTCCCTTTCAGCTCGCTATGGCTATGCGAAAACCTGGCGCGCACAGTCAGGGACACCGGCGGTCGCCAGGGAAAACGGCGCCGGGGCAACCCCTGGTAGTCGTCCAGCTGGGCATTGCTGTACACGAGCCCTGGGCACGCGCCCCGCACCAGCCGCAGACCGGTCGGCCCGGCCTCCACCCGGCCGCTGCCCACGGTGTGGCGGTGATGCCGCCCTCCGCCCAGCCAATCAGACACAGCGGGCTTCCCTGCTGACTCCATCGGCCACTCCCTGCGATCCCGGGGCCAGATTGGCCACCAGCACAGCCACCCGGGCCGGTCCATCCACCACCTCATTCCACGTGGGGGTGAAGCCTGCTGCCACCAGCCGCGCCTCCCACGTGGAGACCTGCCTGCTGGAAGGGCGGCCGTAGAAGGCGGGCATCAGGCGGCGCCAGGGGGAAGTCAGGTCCACCCACAGGCCCACCACCACCAGGCGCCCCGTGGGCGGCCGCAGGACTCGCCTGCATTCATCCAGGGTTTTCTCCTCCAGGATGTAGGGAGCTGGGAAGGTGGCCAACACCCAATCCATGCTCGCATCGGCCAGGGGCAGGGCCTGGGCTCGGGCCTGCAGGCGGATAGGGGGCTGCGGGCATCTGGCGAACCGCCGCCGGGTCACCTGCTGCATGGCCCAGGAAGGCTCCACCCCGATCACAGGTCCGATCCCACGGTGGGTCAACTCTGCCAGGAGCGCGCCGGTACCGAATCCCAGCTCCACGCCCGGCCCGGGGCCGATGAAATCCAGAGCCAGCCGGCGCCAATGGGGCCAACGCCCTGCACTGACCGACAGGCTCACCCAGTCATAGGCCCAGGCCAGTTCATGGTACAGGCGCTGGCAGGCCCAGGCATAGGCCCGGCTGCAAAGCCGGCCCATGGCATCGTCTATCCAGCGAGGCATCCGTTCCTCCCACGTTGCCCATGCAACCACACCGGCATGCTGCCGGAGGACTGTTCACGACGCCCCCTGCTTTGGAACGTAACCAGCTCAGTGGGTCAAATGGGGGCAAAAACATGGGGCGCTACCTCTCTCGCTCCCTACATCCAGGGCTCAAGAGCGGTAACGCCCCTGCGTCTCACAATTCAGGTGACCCACCAGGGACTCGAACCCCGAACCCGCTGATTAAGAGTCAGCTGCTCTGCCAAATTGAGCTAGTGGGCCAGACCGATTCATTTCATGAACAGGTTCAGTATACCGTTTTGGGGCCACTCTGTCAAAATCCACAGGTGTATAAGTGTACCCCAATACGAATCCCCACAGCCGCGCCCCTGAAACTTGGCTTGCCCTCCATTGCCGGTATAATGGAACCAGCATATCACCAACGAAGCCAACCCTGCTGAAGCAGCCCCGCTGCCTTCAGCGCTACCTAAGGCCCGCCCAAAGAGTAGTCAGGGCCCGCAACGAAAGTGAATCCATCCATGGCTGATTACACCCTGAGCGCACAGCAAGACCGCTACGCCCACCTGCTGGTACGCACCGGCCTAAACCTGCAGCCGGGACAATCCCTCCGCATCGGCGCGGAAGTGGCCCACCGGGACTTCGTCCAGCGGGTGGTGGCCGCCGCCTACCAGGCCGGCGCCCGTTACGTCCACGTGGACTGGCAGGAGCCCCTCACCGCCAAGGCCCGCTACCTCCACAGCGCCCCCGAAAATCTGGAATATCTGCCAGACTACGAGATCGCCCGCCATCGCCAGATGGTGGAGGAAGGCTGGCCCCGGCTCAGCCTGGTGGGCAACGAGTTCCCAGACATCTTCGACGATGTGGACCCCACCCGGATGCGCCAGGTGGCCGCTGCCCGCTCCCGCCACCTGAAATTTTACATGCAGGCCGTCATGGCCAACCGCATGCAATGGTGCGTGGCCGCAGTGCCCACCCCCGCCTGGGCCACCAGGGTCTTCCCCAACCAGCCAGCCGAAGAGGCCATGGAGCGCCTCTGGACCACCATTTTCCGCACCTGTCGCCTGGACCGCGAGGACCCGGTGGCGGCCTGGCGCCAACACGACCAACAGCTTAAGCAGGTGGTCACTTTCCTGGCAGCCCGCCAGGTCCAGGCCCTCCACTTCGTGGACAGTACCCCCGGGCCCGACGGGAAACCCCGCACCGACCTGACCGTGGGGCTCACCGACCGCCCCCAGTGGCTGGCCGCCTCGGCGGTCACGCCTTCAGGCGTCACCTTCTTTCCCAACATGCCCACGGAAGAGCTCTTCACCACGCCCCACAACGGCCGTACCCACGGCTGGGTCCGCACGTCCAAACCCACCTTCCCCTTTGACCGGGAAGTGGCCAACGCCTACTTCCGCTTTGAGGAAGGGGAAGTGGTGGAATTCCACGCCGAGACCGGCCAGGACGTGCTGGCCCAGTTCTTCCAGATCCCGGGGACCCGCCGGCTGGGCGAAGTGGCGCTGGTGGATGTCCGCTCCCCCGTCAGCCAGGCCGATGTGCTCTTCTATGAAATTCTCTTCGATGAAAACGCTGCCTGCCACATCGCCTTTGGCGAGGCCTACCCCGGCGGCGTCCAGGGGGGCGACGGCCTCGCACCGGAGGAGCTGGAGGCCCTGGGGGTGAACAAGGCTGACGCCCATCTGGATGTGATGATCGGGACGCCCACCATGCGGGTGGAGGGCCTCTGCGCCGACGGGAGCCGGGTGACCATCATGGACGCCGGGCAGTTTGTGCCCGAGATCCTGGGAAAGGCCCAGGGCTGAGCCGGCTGCAATGGCCAATGGACGTCCCCACGGAGAGCAACCCGTTGATGGATCGACGATGTCTTGACCCTTTTCTGCAGGAGGCCGGCGTGGTCATCCTGGACGGCGCGCTGGCCACCGAGCTGGAACGCCGGGGGGCCAACCTGGACGATCCCCTGTGGTCGGCCAGGATCCTGCTGGAGGCCCCAGAGCTGATCCGCCAGGTCCACTATGACTATTTCTGCGCCGGCGCGGATGTGGCCATCACCGCCAGCTATCAAGCCACCTTCGAGGGCTTTGCCCGCCGCGGGCTGAGCCGGGAACAGGCGGAAGAACTCCTGCTGCTGAGCGTGCGGCTGGCCCAGGAAGCCCGGGATCTCTTCTGGGCCGACCCGGCCAACCGCCAGGGACGGATTCGTCCCCTGGTGGCCGCGTCCATCGGGCCCTACGGCGCCTACCTGGCCGACGGCTCCGAGTACCGGGGCGACTACGGCCTGTCGGTGGAAGCGCTAATGGACTTCCACCGGCCGCGCATGGCCGTGCTGGCCGCCAGCGGGGCCGACCTGTTGGCCTGTGAGACCATTCCGTGCCAGGCCGAAGGGGAAGCTCTGGTCCGGCTGCTGGCCGAATTTCCCCAGGCCGTGGCCTGGCTCAGCTTCAGCTGCTGTGACGACCTCCACGTCTGCCACGGCGAGCCCTTCGCCCGGTGCGTCCGCCTGGCCAGCCGCTCGGAGCAGGTGATCGCCGTGGGCCTCAACTGCACCCCGCCCCGCCACGTGGAAGCCCTCCTGCGCCACGCGGTCGGGGTCACCGACCGCCCCTTGGTGGCCTACCCCAACAGCGGCGAGACATGGGATGCGGAGCATCACTGCTGGGTGGCCGGAAGCGGAGAAACCGACTTTCGGACGCCGGCCCTGCGCTGGTATGCGGCCGGCGCCCGGCTGATCGGCGGCTGCTGCCGCACCACCCCGGCAGATATCCAGGCCATGGCCCAGGTTCTGCGCCATCGGTCACAGGTTTGACAGCCCCGGCTTCAAATGCTATCTTTCTACCTGCCAATGACCCTGGACGCGGAACCTGTTCGCCGCTCCACACGATCATGGGAAACAATGAACGGATCTGATCAAACGACCAACCCGGCTGACAGTCAGCCGGACCCAGACAGTCACCTGCCCAACGGTCGCCAGCCGTGGCAGCCCGCTCCTGGCCGGCCGGGCCGCTCTGGCGCCCCCTGGGCTCGTACGCTGTCTGTTCACAAACAGGATGCCCGACGGCGTCCTCATAGGATTGCTGGCAGAGACGACCTGCAGACGTCCTGGGCCTGGTTGAGCTGGGGCGCTCCCCGGGTAGCAGCTGGGAGGCAGGGCTCGTCCACGCCAGATCTGGCGCCGTCTGGGTTCAAGACATGAGCCCCCGCCGGACGACGACTCGATAGCGAGTCAGCCCGGCTAAGACAACAATCACGCCAGATCTGGCTCTGGCGTGATACTCCTCCCAAACCCTCTCCAAGCATGCCAGCCGCCTCACCCCGGCTGGCAATTTTGTGCGTAGACCCTGCACCCGGCCTGCCTCGCCCCATCGCCTTCCTGGACGATTCTGCCACAGATGCATCTCCATAGGCGGACCTGCCCGGCCGTTCCAGACCGACGGCGGTGTTCGTCGAACGGGATCAAGGTCATCTGTGTCTGCCCGATGCTCACCTCGTGTCCATCGGTGGTCCTCCCTGCCCGGCCATCCGCCCTGTTGATAGGCTGTTGTAGGAACATTGGAAAGGAGGCAGAGATCATGGTGGATCCCATCAACATCGAAGATGCGCTGCAGCACATAGAGACCTTGCTGGCAGCCAACGACCTGGACAGTGCGGCGGAATTTCTCCGCAGCCTGCACCCGGCCGACAGCGCAGAGATCCTGAGTACCCTGGAGCCGGACATTCAGTCGGCCCTGGTGGCGCGGCTGCAGCCCACCGAGCTGGCCGAAGTGTTGGGCCAGATGGACGAGGACGACGCGGCGGAGGTGGTGCAGCACATGGATGTGTCCGCCCTGGCCGATGTGCTGGATGAAATGGAGCCGGACGTGGTGGCCGATCTGCTGGGGGAACTGGAGCCCGAAGCGGCCCACCAATTGCTCCAGGAGATGGACGAAGGGGAAGTGGTGGCGCCCCTCATGGCCTACCCGGAGGATTCCGCCGGCGGCATTATGAATGTGGCGCCACCGTGCCTGCGCCGTCATATGACGGTGGCCGAGGCGTTTCAATTTATCAAAGAGCATTATCAGGACGCAAACGAAATCTTTTATCTCTACGTGCTGGATCGCTACGGCCGCCTGATTGGGGTGGTCAACCTGCGGGCGCTCATTCTGGCCGAGCCGGAGCAGACCATCGAAGAGATCATGGACCGGGACGTGATTTCGGTGCGGGTGGATGCCGACCAGGAGGAGGTGGCCCAGCTTCTGGCCCGCTATGACCTGCTGGCCCTGCCGGTGGTGGATGCCGAGGACAAGCTGGTGGGCATCATCACTGTGGATGACGTGGTGGATGTGCTGGAAGAAGAGGCTACCGAGGACATCTACCGCCTGGCCCAGGTCAGCGAACACGCGGAGATCTTCAGCCCCATCACCCAGGCCATCCGCAACCGGCTGCCCTGGCTCTACATCAACCTGGGGACGGCCATCCTGGCCTCCAGCGTGGTCTCCCTCTTCGAGGAGACCATCGCCCAGGTAGCCCTGCTGGCGACCTTCATGCCCATTGTGGCCGGCCAGGGCGGCAACGCGGGCAACCAGAGTATGACCATCGTGGTTCGTTCCCTGGCCCTGGGGGAGATTGACGTGGACAGCGCGTGGAAGGCCCTGCGCCACGAGCTAATGCTTGGACTGATCCATGGCGTGCTCTTGGGCGTGACCATCGGCCTGATCGCCTGGTTCTGGAAAGGAAACCCCTGGCTGGGGGTCATCATCGGGCTGGCCATGCTGGCCAACCTGATCATCGCTGCCATCGTGGGGGTGCTGGTGCCCACCACCCTGAAACGGCTGAAGGTCGACCCGGCCCTGGCCTCCAGCGTCTTTGTGACCACAGCCACGGACGTCATGGGCTTTGCCATTTTCCTGGGCCTGGCCACCTATTTCCTGAACTGGCTGAGATGACCGTAGCAGGCAAATCTCAGGTCACCCCGATTCAGCGTCAAGGAGACAGAGCCGGCAGTCAAATGTCGGCTCTGTCCTTTCTGGGGCCAATCTGAGGATTTTGGCCTGAAATGAAATCAGCCCCCTGAACTTTCGCCCCTGAACTTTCGTCGGCTCTGGACATCTATCTCGGCCAACGCTATACTCGGAGCTATGGATCCCCATGTCAAAACAGCAAGATACTTAACGCCACGAACCATCAGCGTTCTTACCCTGCTGGTGGCCATAACACTCACTTTCATTGAGGAATTGGCGCCGGGGGACACCCGTCCCGTGGATAGTGCCCTCAGGAGCGACCACCTAAAGCCTGAAAGAAAAGGTGTGGACCAGTTGGTCCACACCTTTTCCCCTGTTTCCTCGTCTTCAGCCAGACCTCTCCATACACGAACTCATTTAACCAACACAGAAAGGATTTAGGAGTCATGGACAGCCCCGCCAAACGTGTCATCGTCATTGGGATGGACGGCGCCAGCATGGAAATTGTCCTCAACATGATGAACTGGGGACACATGCCCAACCTGGCTCGCCTGAAGGACCGCGGTGTCTACCGTCCCATGATCGGGGTATTCCCCACGTTGACGCCCCCTGGCTGGACCACCACGGCCACCGGCTCCTGGCCGGGCACCCACCAGGTGATGGATTTTAACATCCGTAAACTGGGCGGCAGACTGGACGAAACCGTTTGGGGGATCAATACGGGTCTCTCTCAATCCGAGTACCTCTGGAACACCCTGGAACGGGCCGGCAAGAAGCCCATCCTGGTCAAGTGGGAGATCTCATGGCCCCCAACAGTGACCCGAGGCGTTCAGGTGGAGGGAACCGGCCCAGGCGTCTCCAACCATCACCAGATCGCCGGTTACCACCTGTTTGTCGCCGGCAAATGGGCGCCCAGACCCATCGGCGGCCAACGAGATCCAGAAACCCTTGACCCCAGCGCCCTCCAAACCGTACGGGATATAGACCCTGTGACCATTCAAGATGCCGATGGCTGGACCAATCTACCCGATTCCCTCCGCCCCCCCAAGGAAGTGGCATTGCCCATCCGTCCTCTTGCCCGAGGCCGAGATATCATGCTCCGGGGCCGGGAAGGTGTCCCCCGAACCTTGTACGGACTAATTTATGCCACCAAGGAGGATGGCTACGACCGCCTTCGCATCTGCCGCAGCCGGGATGGCGCCGATAGCGTGGGCGAGTTAGGGGTCGGCCAGTGGACCGACTGGTGGCTCGATACGTTTACCATCGATGGTGAACCTGTCGAGGGATACGTACGCATGAAACTCATTACCCTCTCACCCACGGGGGATACACTTGAGCTTTTCGTCCCCCAGATCTGGCCCCGAGAAGGGTACACCCAGCCGGCAGAGGTCGCCCAAGCCATCGATGAACATGTGGGCAACTTCCTCCAAAACCCCGCCCGCGACGCCCTGGGCGTGGTCGACGACGATACCTACTTCGAGCTCCTGGATTTTCACCACCAACGCCTGGCCGATGTGGCAGAACATCTGACGGCAGATGGCTCCTGGGATGCCCTCTTCATTGAAACCCATGCTTCAGATTACGCCAGTCACTTCTTCTTGGGCCAGGCCCATGAATTCAGCGGCGCCGACGCGGCCACAGTCCAGCGCTGCCGCGATGGCCTGGCCCGCACCTACAAGTCCATCGACGACATGATCGGCCGAGTGGCCGCGCTGGCCGATGAAAACACCCTGATCGTCGTCGTCTCCGATCATGGAGGTACGCCCAATCAGTTTCAGGCCATCGACATTGCCCAGGTCCTGGAAGAGACCGGCTTCCTTGTCTACCGGGAAGGCCCAGATGGCCAGCGGGAGATCGACTGGAGCCGCACCCGGGCCGCCAATGTGGGTCTGGTTCACATCTTTATCAATCTGAAAGGGCGCGACGAAGGCGGTATTGTGGAACCGGAAGAGTACGAAGAAACCCAGCGTGCCATCATTGCGGCGCTCCATACCTACAAAGATCCTGAAACCGGACGGCATCCCTTTGCGCTGGCTCTGAGCAGGAGAGATGCCGAGATGCTGAACCTCTGGGGAGATCTGGTCGGAGACGTGGTGTACGCCCTGCGGCCCGAATTCGACGGCGCCCACGGCAAACAGCTCCCCACAGCCGTCCTGGGGATGGGTGGACAGCATTGCACCTTCATCATGTCAGGCGCCGGTGTCCGCCAGGGTGTAGCCCTGCAACGTCAGGTGCGTGCGGTGGATGTCGCGCCCACCATCTGCTACCTGCTGGGCATCCCCATGCCCAAACAGGTGGAAGGTGGCGTGGTCTACGAAGCCCTGGAGAATCCCGATTGGCACCTGGCCCGCTGACCGGCCATCTCAGAACCATTTTCGACCCTCTTTTCCGCACTTGACATCGACCTGGATCTATGAGATACTCTAGCCAGCTAGGCGCCTCAGCACAAATGTTCGAATCCCGCCGACGAGCATTGGGCCCCATGGGCGACCTGATGCCAGGTGGCTTAAGATCCAAGTAGCTTAAGATCGAGGCCAACGGGCGCCCAGCCTGGATTCGCTATCCTAATATAAAGGAGGTGATGCTAATGGATTCTAGTATCCGTATGCGTCCGGTAGCGTCACCTCAGGGGGACCTCCTTTAGGTTCAACGCTACCGGACACTCAACGAAGAAGGCCTGCACTTCGGTGCAGGCCTTCTTCGTTTGCGTCCCTGCTTGCCCCCGTCTGTGTGCCCAAGGGCCTACCCCCCGGCTGGCCCGGCCGCCAGTACCTCCGCCAGGACATCCATGCCCCGCTCTACCAGGGCCATGTCCGCCTGGCTACCCATGTGTCCAATCCGGAAGACCTGGCCGGCCAGGGGCCCATAGCTCCCTCCCACGGCCATGCCCCGCCGGCGCAGGGCCTGGTCCAGTTCGGGCCAGCTCCAGCCTTCGGGCACCCGAGCCGCGGTAACCGTGGGCGCGCAGATGGACTCCCGCCGGGGCCAGAGGGCCACGCCCATCTCCTGCAGGCGCCGCCGACAGACCGCGGCCACGGTGGCATGCCGCTCAAAGGCGGCCTCTAATCCTTCATTGAGCAGGCTATCTATGGCTACACGAAGGCCGGCCAGGGCGTGCCAGTTGTGGGTGTAGGGCAGGTACCGCTCGGCCACCGCCCGCCGCCACGGCTGCAGGGCATCATAGCCCGCATAGCCCACCTCCTCGATGGCCGCCCACGCCCGCTCGCTCACGGAGACCATGGCCAGGTCCGGCATCAGGCTCAACACTTTCTGGCTGCCCAATAGCCCCAGGTCGATCTGCCATTCGTCCACCCACACCGGCGTCCCCCCGGCACTGGCGACGAAATCCACGTAGAAGAGGGCATCTACCTCCCGGCAAATCTGTCCAATCTCCGCCAGGGGATTCAGCGTCCCGCTGGGCGTCTCGCAGTGGACCGCGGTGATCAGCCGGGGTCGAAAGCGCCGCGCGGCCTCCCGCACCTGGTCCGGATCCGCGACGTCGTCGTAGCCAAAGCCCACCGTCTCCACCTCGGCCCCGATCTGCCGGGCCATGTCGCCGATGCCGTAGCCGAAGACCCCCGTTGCCACGGCCAGCACCCGATCCCCCGGCCGTACCACACTCTTGAGCGCGCCCCACAGGGCCAGCATCCCCTCCCCAGAGAGGATGGCAATCTGGTTGCCCGTGGCCAGGATCTGACGTAGCCCCTCCTCGCAAGCCCGGTACAACTCGAAAAATTCGTCCTCCAGATCCGCGCTGCCGTAATCAACCTGGTAGGCAGCCCGCACTGCTTCCGGCACCGAGACCGGCCCCGGTACCAGTGGAATGTCATAGCGTTGCATAGCCCCGTCCCTTGGCTTTTGACTTTCTGCTGACAATGGAGTATCACTCTGGTATGAACCAGAATATTGTACCCGTCATCCAATCCGCCAACAAACTTTTCCTGAGCGGCCCCTTCGGAAGCGGCAAGACCACCCTGGCCATCCAGCGGATCCAGTGGCTGCTGCGCCAGGAGCGGGTCCGGGGCGACGACATCCTGGTGCTCGTCCCCCAGCGCACCCTGGCCCAGCCCTACTACCAGGCCCTTCGCCAGGCCCACATCCCCCCCGGCCCGCCAGTCCGGGTGACCACCCTGGCCGGCCTGGCCCGGGCTTCGGTGGAGCTCTACTGGCCCCTGCTGGCCGGTGAAGCCGGCTTTGCCGACCCCAGGCGGGAGCCCACCTTCCTGGATCTGGAGACCAGCCAGCACCACATGGCCCGTTTCATCGACGCGGCCCTCGAACAGGGCGACTTCGACGGCGTGCGGGTGGAGCGAAATCGCATCATCAGCCAGGTGCTGGACAACCTGAACAAGGCTGCGCTCCACGGCTTCTCCATCGACGAGGCCTACGACCGGCTGGAACTGGCTGTACCCGGGGGGGACCAGCGCACCGCCCGGCTGAACGCGCTGCGCGCGGCCCGGCGCATCAGCCACCAGTTCCGTCAGCTCTGCCTGGAGGCCACCCTTATTGACTTCAGCCTGCAGATCGTGCTCTTCAACCGTCACGTGCTGACCAACCCCTGGAGCCGGACCCACCTCTTCCGCAGCCACCAGCACCTCATCTTCGACAACGTGGAGGAGGACACCGCCGCCGCCCATCACCTGGTCCAGGAATGGCTGCCCTTCCTGGAGACCGCCCTGCTCATCTCCGACAGCGACGGCGGTTACCGCTTCTTCCTGGGCGCGGACCCCCAGGGCGCGGCCCGGCTGGCTGACCACTGCCCGGAGCAGATCACCCTGCACGAAAGCTATGTGATGTCCCCCGCGCTGGAGCGCCTGGCCGGGCAAGTGGAACAGGTCCTGCGGGGCCGCCGCCTGGCTCCCACAGCCAGCGCCCAGGGGATCCTCCAGGAAGAGGCGGAGTCGCAGGCTGCAGGCTCGGCCGCGCCCGCGCTGCTTCTACCCGAGGAGCCCCTGCGCTTCTACCCCCAGATGATCGGCTGGGTGGTGAAGCAGATCCGGCATCTGGTGGCAGAGGAAGGGGTGCCTCCCGGCGAGATCGCGATGCTGGCGCCCTTTGTCAGCGATGCCCTGCGCTTCAGCCTCCAACAGGCCCTGGGCGAGGCGGGCATCCCTTCCACCACCCACCGGCCCAGCCGAGCCCTGGAGGATGAACCGGCGGCCCGCTGCCTGCTCACCCTGGCCGCGCTGGCCCACCCCACCTGGGGGATCCGCCCCGCGCCGTCGGACGTGACCCAGGCCCTGGTGCTGGCCGTCTCTCGCCTGGATCCTGTGCGGGGACATTTGCTGAGCCGCATCGTCTACCCGGAACGGCGGGCGCGTATCGATCTGGGACGTTTTGGGGATCTGGTGCCGGAGATGCAGGAGCGGATCACCTACACCCTGGGCGAGGCGTACGACCGCCTGCGGGACTGGATCTACGCCTACCGGGCTTCGGGCGAGATCCTGCCCCTGGACCAGTTCTTCGCCCGCCTCTTCGGCGAGGTACTGAGCCAGCCGGGTTTCGGCTTCCACGAAGACCATGACGCGGCCCGGGTGGCCAATCAGCTGGTGCAGTCGGCCCGCAACTTCCGCTGGGCCATGGAGGAAAGCGCGCCCGATGGGCTGAACCCGGCCGAGATGGGGCGGGATTACCTGCACCTGGTGGAAAGCGGCGCCCTGGCCGCGCTCTACGTGCCGGGCTGGCGGGAGCCGGAGGATGCCGTCTTCCTGGCGCCGGCCTACACCTTTCTCATGCGCAACCGCGCGGTAGATGTCCAGTTCTGGCTGGATATCGGCTCCAGTGGATGGTGGGAACGGCTCTACCAGCCCCTGACCCACCCCTATGTGCTGCAGCCCGGCTGGCCCGCGGGCCGGACCTGGAGCGATTTCGACGAGTACACCACCCGACAGGAGACCCTGCGCCGCCTGTTGCTGGGGCTCATCCGGCGTACCCGGCGGCAGATCTACCTGAGCCCCAGCGACTACAGTGAAAGTGGCTTCGAACAGCGGGGCCCTCTCCTGAATCTGGTCAACCGCCTCCTGCTCCAGCTACGGGCCACGGAGGAATGAACCAGATCCACAGATGGGCATAGATGAAGGATCCATTTCGCAGGTCCGGCTTCCAGACCGGACCTGCGTCATCTGTAAAATTGTGATTTCTTCAGAGAGGCCATCGACGGATCCCTTTAAAAAACGAAAGTCCCGCTGCAATGTTAATTGCAACCGGGACTTTCATTTTGGATGCCGAAGAGGAGGGGCACATCGGCATCTGAACAACAGCGCACTTCCAGTATCGCCCCATAAAATTAAGCCTGGATTAAGCGCCCCTAAAACTTTTGTGAGAAGCAGTCCGGGCCCGAAGGGGTGGCGCCGGGGAAGGGGAGGGAGAGGAGGCCGTGGGATCCCCGACCTCGTCGGCAAAGACAAAGATGGCCTCAGGCTGAATGCTCACCTCCCACACCCTGTCCCGGGCAATGCCCAACCGCTCGTAGATATGGACGGGCAGCCGGATCTCCAGGTCGTAGACTCCTTCCTGGAGGCGCGCCGGACCTTCCAGCCGCAGGAACAGGGTACAGGTCATGCCGTCGCTCAGCTCGTCCACGATCTGTCCGCGGAAGCGGTTGAGCCGATGGCCCACGTCCACATCCTTGCGCAGGAGCATGATGCGCTCGGCCCGGATGGACAGGCTGACCTGCTTCCCCAGGGGGGCGGAAACGGGTGGGGTGAGCAGATGCAGCTGGCCCACCTGGAGCAGGCTCTGCCCATCCTGATGCGCCACCACCCTGCCGGTGAAGAAGTTGGTCCCTCCGGTCAGCTCGGCCACCCGGCGGCTGGCCGGTTGGTTGATAACCGTCTCCGGCGACGCCACCTGGAGCAGGCGTCCGGCCTCCATGACCGCCATCTGGTCGGCCAGCAGGTATGCCTCGGCCAGGTCGTGGGTGACCAGCAGCACCGGGATGTCCAGTTCGGCCCGCAGGCGCACCAGGTCCCGGCGCAGGGCCGCCCGGGTGGGGCTGTCCAGGGCCGAGAAGGGCTCATCCAGCAGCAGGACCCGGGGCCGGGTGACCAGGGCCCGGGCCAGGGCGACCCGCTGCTGCTGACCGCCGCTGAGCTCCTGGGGGCGTCGGTTTTCAAACCCGGCCAGGCCCACCTGGGCCAGCGCCTGCCGCACGATGGCTTCCTTCTCGGCCCGGGAATGGCCAACCAGGCCAAAGGCGATGTTTTGGGCTACGGAAAGGTGGGGAAAGAGCAGGTAATCCTGCATCACGTAGCCTACGTGGCGGCGCTGGGGCGGCAGGCAGATCCCCTGCGCCGTGTCCAACAGCACCCGGTCATGGAGCACAATACGGCCGGCGTCGGGCCGGGTCAGGCCGGCCACACAGGCCAGGGTCATGCTCTTGCCCGCGCCAGAGCGACCGAAGAGGGCCGTGATGCCCGCCGGCACCGTCAGCGCCAGGTTCAGGGTGAAGTGCTCCAGGCGTTTGCGCAGCTGCAGTTCCAGCATGGGCCGTCACCGCAACGCCCGGCCAGCCAGCCGCCGGGCCCCCATGAGCAGGGCCAGGGAGACCACCGTCATCACTGCCACCATCCAGTTGGCCTCCACCTGTCGGTTGGCCTGGACCAGGTCGTAGATGTAGATGGAGAGGGTCTGGGTGCGCCCGGGGATGTTGCCGGCCACCATGAGGGTGGCGCCGAAGTCGCCCAGGGCCCGGGCGAAGCTGAGCGCGCCCCCGGCCAGGATGCTGCGCCAGGCCAGGGGGAGGGTCACCCGCCAGAAGATGGCCCAGTTGGAGCGGCCCAGGGTGCGGGCCACGTCCTCCAGTCGGGCGTCCACGCTTTCAAAGCCGGCCCGGGCCGTCTGCACCAGGAGGGGGAAGGAGGCCACCGCGGCGGCCACCACCGCGCCCCGCCAGCTGAAGACCAGGGGCCAGCCCATGGCCGCCAGGGCGCGGCCCAGGGGGCTCTGGTTGCCCAGCAGCACCAGGAGGTAGTAGCCCAGCACCGTGGGCGGCAAGACCAGGGGCAGGGAAGTGATCTCCCCCAGGAGGGCCTTGCCCGGAAAGTCCCGCCGGGCCAGCAACCAGGCCAGGGGGATACCGGCCGCCAGCACCAGGGCCGTGGCCAGGGTGGCCACCCGCAGGGAGAGCCACAGGGGGAACCAGTCCACCGTCGCCATCAGAACTCCCCGGGCAGCAGGAAACCGTACTTTTTCATCACCGGCCGTCCCACGGGCCCATTGACAAACTCAATGAAGGCCCGGGCCGCCTCCGGATGGCGGCTGGACTTGATCACGGCCAGGGCCTGGTTGAGGGGGTTGTGGAGCTCTGCCGGCAGCAGGGTGTAGGTGACCTCCGGCACCTGGGCGATGGAGAGGGCCACGATGCCGGCCTGGGCGTCTCCGGTCTGGATGAACTGGAGGGCCTGGCGCACATTTTCGCCCAGGACCAGCTTCGGCTGAAGGGCTTCCCACAGCCCGGCCGACTGGAGGGCCTCCTGCGCGGCGACGCCGTAGGGCGCGTGGGCGGGGTTGGCGATGGCGACCCGGCTGATGGCCGGATCCAGCAGATCCGTCAGGGTGGTGGCCTCCACGCCGGCTTCCCGGTTTACGGCCAGCACGATGCGTCCCTGGGCGTAGAGCTGCCGGGTCTCCGGCAGGATGAGGCCCTGGGCGTCCAGCCGGTCGATGTAGGCCACGTTGGCCGCGGCCAGGATGTCGAAGGGCGCGCCATTTTCGATCTGGGCGGTGAGGTTACCGGTGGAGCCGAAGACGAAGGTTACCGGCTGGCCGGTCTCGGCCTGGAAGCGTTCGCCCAGTTCGGTGAAGGCGAACTGGAGGTCGGCCGCGGCGGCCACCAGCAGCTCGTCCCCGGCCGGGGGCGAAGCGGCTGGGGCGACGGCGGGCAGATCCTGCCCGGCGGAAACCCCGGCACAGGCGCTTAAGAGCCATACAAGACTGAAAGCCAGCAGAAGGGCCACGATGGGGGGCCGTCTCATGCGTTTCTCTCCGTGGTATTGGCGATGACGCTCATGGCTTAGCCTGAAAGTGTTCTCGCAAGGATTGGACCTCTTGCGCTGCTTCTTCCAGGGTTTCAGGGCCCAGGCGAGGCTGGATGCCATACTCCAACAAGATGTCCTTCATCATCTCCCTACATTTCCCGCTTCATCGATAAGTGGGATCCTATCGTATGTTCACCGACCAGGCCAATTGTAGCACAGGGCCCACGGCGACCATAGTAAATCCCGGCAGAAATTCGCCGATGGTCTCCACCGGAGGTCGTGCTGCCGAATTTCTGCCGTGGTATTTACGCCAGATTGCAATAGTACCCCAAGCCCTCACCGCACTGGGTCATGGCAGCGGTTCTACCGGCCCGCGCGCAGGCGCCGGTTTTGCCGGCGGCCGTCCTGGAGGTATACTCGTTGCCATGAACCGACCGATCCAATGGCCCTATACCCTTCTGCTGGCGATCCTGCTGGCCTGGCTGCCGATGACCGCCCACGCCGCCTCGGAGCCGTGCAGTCCGCCCAACGTCATCCCCGCGCCGGTCTGCGATTTCGACACCTTCCGGGGTAGCCCACCCCGCCAGATCCCCAACGGCTGGACCGAGTTTGTGCTGGAAGGGGACCCCACCTTCATGCAGGACGTGGACACCTTCTGGGGACCGCCCAGCCTGCGCATCTGGAGCAACGGCGGCACCTTCAAGGCCGGCATCTATACCCAGGTCCCGGTGACACCTGGCGCCGGCTACCGGGCCAGCATCGCCTGGGGCGCGCCCAACGCCCCCGATACCTTCGGCCGGCAACTGGGCATCGATCCCACCGGCGGCACCGACCCCACCAGCCCCACCGTGATCTGGGGCCCCATGCACTGGGGACCCGGTCGCATCCTCAACTACCCGCCGCCCGATGTCAATATCGACGTCAAGGCCCGGGCCGTAAACGACATCATCACTGTCTTCTTCCTGGTGGATCACCCCCGCTCCACCGGCGACAACCTGATTTTTGTGGACGCCATCGCCCTCTACCCGGATGAGAGCGCGCCCGCGGTGGAAGTGCCCCCCACGCCCACGCCCGAGCCGGTGGTGGTGGCTGCCGCCCTCCCGCCGACGGCGACGCCGGTGCCGCCCACACCCACCCCAACGGATACGCCCACGCCCACCGCGACACCCACGGCCACACCCTCCCCGACGCCCACACCGACCTCTACCGCCACGCCCACCCCCACGCCGACGCCCACCTGGACGCCCTGGCCCACAGCCACGCCGGAAGGTCCAGGCATCTCTTTGCAGGACGCGCAGGCACGCCTGAACCGATGGGCCACCCGGGCCCACCCGGATGTGCTGCTGGCCATTGGGCTGTTGGGGTTCGGCGGCGCTGGCTTGTTCGGCAGTTCGTGGTGGTGGTTGCGTCGGAGGAGGTAGGGGGTAGGGGGTAGACGGTAGACGGTAGACGGTAGTCAGTAGGTGTCGTACATCAGCACATCGTGACGGTTTTAGCGATGAAACCATCAGCACATCGTGACGCACATTGAAAACTGAATAACCATCAGCAGAACAGCAGGCCAACCTGTGTCTGGTTATCTCCTA
>NZ_VIGC02000040.1 GCF_006569185.2 Litorilinea aerophila
ACAGTGCGCCGGTGGCAGTGGATGACAGCGTGAGCACGATGGCCGGTACGGCGGTGGTGATCGATGTGGCGGCCAACGACAGCGACGTGGACGGGAACCTGGATGTGGGGACGGTGAACACGGGCTGTGGTGGCTGTACGGTGCCGGCGAATGGGGGTTTGGTGAACCACGGGGATGGGACGTTCACGTACACGCCGAATCCGGGGTTCAGTGGCAGTGACGGTTTTGTGTACGAGATTTGCGACACGGGTGGGCTGTGTGACACGGCGGCGGTGAGCATCACGGTGAGCGCGGTCAACAGTGCGCCGGTGGCAGTGGATGACAGCGTGAGCACGATGGCCGGTACGGCGGTGGTGATCGATGTGGCGGCCAACGACAGCGACGTGGACGGGAACCTGGATGTGGGGACGGTGAACACGGGCTGCGGTGGCTGTACGGTGCCGGCGAATGGGGGTCTGGTGAACCACGGGGATGGGACGTTCACGTACACGCCGAATCCGGGGTTCAGTGGCAGCGACGGTTTTGTGTACGAGATTTGTGACACGGGTGGGCTGTGTGACACGGCGGCGGTGAGCATCACGGTAAGTGGGGGCGGCGGCGGAGGCACGAGCAGCCTGGAGGTTCGGGTGGGGGCGAGCAGCGACGATGCGGAGGAGCGGGCCAACGGGCGGGTGGTCCTGAGCAGCAGCGATTTAGAGCTGATTCGGGAGCGGGATGACCAGGTGGTCGGGATTCGATTTGCGGGGGTGGCGATACCACAAGGGGCGACGATTGTCAACGCCTACATTCAGTTCACGGTGGATGAGGCGACCAGCGAGGCGACGAATCTGACCATCCAGGGGGAAGCGGCGGACCATGCGTCGACCTTTGTCAATGTGGATGGCAACATTTCGGGGCGGCCGCGCACGGGGGCTTCGGTGGCATGGGTGCCGCCGGCCTGGCCGACCCGGGACGTGGCGGGGCCGGACCAGCGGACGCCCAACCTGGCTGGCGTGATCCAGGAGGTGGTGAATCGTCCGGGCTGGGCCAGCGGCAATGCGCTGGCCATCATCATCACCGGCAGCGGCAAGCGGGTGGCCCAGTCCTACAACAAGAACCCGGCCAACGCCCCCCTCCTCCATGTGGAGTTCAGCACCGATGGAGCGGTCAATCGGGCGCCGGTGGCGGTGGATGACAGCGTGAGCACGATGGCCGGTACGGCGGTGGTGATCGATGTGGCGGCTAACGACAGCGACGTGGACGGGAACCTGGATGTGGGGACGGTGAACACGGGCTGCGGTGGCTGTACGGTGCCGGCGAATGGGGGGCTGGTGAACCACGGGGATGGGACGTTCACGTACACGCCGAATCCAGGGTTCAGTGGCAGCGACGGTTTTGTGTACGAGATTTGCGACACGGGTGGGCTGTGTGACACGGCGGCGGTGAGCATCACGGTAAGTGGGGGTGGCGGCGGAGGCACGAGCACCGTGGAGGTTCGGGTGGGGGCGAGCAGCGACGATGCGGAGGAGCGGGCCAACGGGCGGGTGGTCCTGAGCAGCAGCGATTTAGAGCTGATTCGGGAGCGGGATGACCAGGTGGTCGGGATTCGATTTGCGGGGGTGGCGATACCACAAGGGGCGACGATTGTCAACGCCTACATTCAGTTCACGGTGGATGAGGCGACCAGCGAGGCGACGAATCTGACCATCCAGGGGGAAGCGGCGGACCATGCGTCGACCTTTGTCAATGTGGATGGCAACATTTCGGGGCGGCCGCGCACGGGGGCTTCGGTGGCATGGGTGCCGCCGGCCTGGCCGACCCGGGACGTGGCGGGGCCGGACCAGCGGACGCCCAACCTGGCTGGCGTGATCCAGGAGGTGGTGAATCGTCCGGGCTGGGCCAGCGGCAATGCGCTGGCCATCATCATCACCGGCAGCGGCAAGCGGGTGGCCCAGTCCTACGACAAAAACCCGGCCAACGCCCCCCTCCTCCATGTGGAGTGGAGCAATTAAACGCCGCATACACGTCTCCTGTTCTCCTGGTGGCCGTAGAATCACCACGGGGCGAGGGAGAGGAGCCCAAATGCAGGCCCGACTGGGAACTACCAAACTACATGCCAGACTAAGCGCTATGGCTCGCCTGAGCGCGTACACCCTGCGCTGTCTGGCCCTGGTCATGGCCTATCTGTTCATCATGGGGGAAGTCACCGCGGCCATCCAGGCCGCCCAGCCTGGTGTTTCGGGGAGTCAGCCATTGGCCCCATGTTCTTCGTGCGTCCACCTCGAAGCAGCGGTTGCTCCTGTGGCGGATGGTCGGGCAGAAGAGGTACGCGTGCTCTATCCCAACGAGTGGGGGATTCTCCATCCTGGCGGGGTTGCCTACCTGCCTGCCTTCGGCTATCTGGCACTGGTGGATCGGGAAACGTTGGCTTCGCCTGGCGGTGGTGAGGCCCCGGTGGTGGTCATTACCCCTTATGAAGAGCTGGTTGGAAGCGTCGACCTGCCCTATCAGTTGGATGAGCCCGTCAACATGGCTTACGACAGCACGGACAATCGGTTGTTTCTTCTGGATGCGGTGAGAAACCGGCTGGCCTGGACTTCCATCGCTGAAAACGGCATTCCCGAAGGGACCTCACTGGCGGAGGTCGATATCAGCCATCTCGGCCTCCACAGGGCAGCGGGTATAGCCGTCCATGGGGCCAGCCGCCAGCTCCTGATTCTGGATACCATGCCTGCCAACAATAGCGCCCGCCTGGTCGGTGCTGACCTGGAGCAGGATTTTCGTCTGGTTTCCACCCTCGATCTCTCCCCATTTGGCACAGCCAACCTGCGCGGCCTGGCCGTGCATCCAGACACCGACCATTTCTTTCTGACCCACCCGGCTGCTGGCGTTCTCTACCAGTTGGATCAGAGCGGGCAACTTCTGCACACCTATGACTTGACCGCTTTGGAGCTGGTGGATCCCCAGGGCATTGTCTTTGCCCCCAGCGCGGATCTGACCGATCCGGCGGATACCATCCATCTTTGGATGGCAGACAGCGGCCTGGCAGACAATGAAAGTCTGCCCTCCCAGGATCAGAAGGTCTATTTGCCTCGTGTGGTGCAGTCGATGGCTTCTGTTTCCGCAATGGAGCCCCAAGACCTGGGTGTACCGCAATCGCTCCCCTCCTTTGGCCGCCTGCTAGAGCTGGCCCTGGTGCTGGACGCTCCACTACCGACCGCCACCTCGGCGGCGACGCCGGAACTCTGCTTGGGCGCGCCGATCACCCTCACCGTTGGCGTCGTGGCCAGCGCCGATGATGCCGACGAAACACCTGCGGGGATTGTAAACCTGACCAGCAACGACCTGGACCTTGGCCGGCGAACCGTCGGCATACGCTTTCCAGCCGTGGCTGTCCCCCAGGACGCCGACATCCTCCAGGCCTCGCTGGAGTTGACCGTGGACGAATTGGCCGCCGAACCGGCTTCCGTCGTCATTCGCGGCCAGGCCACCGATGAAGCGGCCCCCTTCACCACCGCTCCCAACGACATTTCGGCCCGGCCTACCACGGCCGCGGCCGTGAGCTGGGATCCCATCCCCGCTTTCAACGTGGTGGGCGAGACCGTTCGCACGCCAGATCTGGCGTCTGTCATCGAAGAGATCGTCCACCGGCCGGGTTGGTCCAGTGGCAATGCCCTGGCCCTCATTGCCGTGGGGGCAGGTGTGCGGGAGGCGGTGGCCTTCGACGGCGCGGCGGACGCTGCGCCCCGCCTATCCATTGAATACTGTTCCCTGGCCACGCCGACACCCAGTGCCAGCACCATTTTGACGTCCACGGGCATGGCCACGACACCACCCACGGATACCCCGACCCCGTCGCCCAGCCCCAGCCCCAGCGCAACGGCTACCTCGACGGCGATGCCCACCTGGACACCCACGCCAACGCCCGGCGACCTGGTCCTGCGCTTTGCCGTGATCGGGGATTATGGCAACCACAGTGCCAATGCGGCCCGGGTGGCTGCACTGGTCAACAGCTGGGAGCCGGATTTTATCATCACCACCGGGGACAACAATTATCCAGATGGGGAGGCGGCCACCATCGACACCAACATCGGTCAGTTCTACAGCCAGTACATCGGCAACTATCAGGGGAGCTACGGCTCAGGTAGCCCGACCAACCGTTTCTGGCCTTCCCTGGGTAACCACGACTGGCACACCATCACCTGTACGGGCAGCACCTGCACAGGCGCCTATTTCGACTACTTCACCTTACCGAACAATGAGCGTTACTACGACGTCGATCTGGGGCTGGTCCACCTCTATGCGCTGGACAGTGACCGGGATGAGCCGGATGGACGCAATTCGAGCTCAGCCCAGGCCCAGTGGTTGCAGGCGCGGCTGGCCGAATCCACATCCTGTTATGACCTGGTCTATTTCCACCACCCACCGTACTCCTCTGGCCGCCATGGTTCCAACAGCAATCTACAGTGGCCCTTTGCCAGTTGGGGGGCGGAGGCCGTGTTCGCCGGGCACGACCATCTCTATGAACGTCTGGAGGCGGACGGCATCCCCTACTTTGTCAACGGGGCCGGCGGGGCCTCCCTCTACACCTTCGACAACCTGGGCAACCTGCCCACCGGGGTCACTTCGGTGGTCCGCTACAACGGCGATCACGGTGCCATGCTGGTCACGGCGACCCCCACGGGCATTACCTATGAGTTTTATAACGCCGATGGTGTGCAGATTGATGTCTATACACAAGCGGCATCTTGTTCTGCCACCCCGACAGATAGAAGTTTATCGGTTCTCCAGGAGTCGGTTGCGTCTCAGGTGTACGAGTAGGAGGGAGGATAGGCGATGGTTGCTGCATCCCGGTTACCCTTTTCAGAGCCGACTGACCAAGACGCCATGCCCGTGATTGGCGAAGAGTTGGTGCAGGAGATTTGGACCAGACTGGCAGGTCGCGTATCTCGAGAACGCATCCGTCGAGTTGCCATAGAGGTGGCCCGTGAATATCAGGATGCCAAAGTAACCGCGTTTCTGCCTATCTTCATTCAGCGTCAGACGTTGGAGCGGCTTCGCCACTCGGCGGAATAGTGACCTCGAACATCGTCCGGCACGGTCCGGCACGGAGCGTTGTCTACGAGCGTTGTCTGCAAGCGGTACTTTTGCCATAGCGAACATGCATGCCAAGGAGGCAACCGTGGGAAGAGCACTGACCAAACGACATGCTGGATTCTTCGAACGAAGGATTCGGAACCCCCTGTCGTTTGTCTATGATATTTACCAATACGGCAAGGCGCGTGAGCTCCTCTCGTTTTTGGTGTGGGAATCCTTTCACCGGCTTCATCTCTTTCCAAAGAGTCGCTATTTGCGTTTCACGCCCCATGAACCGCTCATTTTGCGAGGAGATCAGCCAGACAGCCCTGCATTTGGCGACCGGCTGTGTGGGGCTATCCAGGACCTCGGCCTCACCGCGACGCCGTCGCCACATAACTGGAAACTTTTTAGCTTTGGCCACCATGGCGAGATGATCGGCTGCCTGTATCCCGACGACCGGGCCTTGTACGTGAGCACCGACGGCGGCGATACGGTGAAATTGGTCACACGTTTCCCAGAGCGCATTAAGGCCATCTTTGTGTCCAGCCGAAATGTCCTCTTTGTTTGTGTGAAAGGGGCGGTTTATCGCAGTGCCAATGGCGGGGACTCGTTTGCCAGGGTTCTCAATCTGGGATCGTCAGAAAGCTTTTTCCGGCACAACAACGCCATGACTGAGACACCCGATGGCACCCTCCTTATCGGTGAGTATGGCAACGTCTGGGAGGGAAACCGTTGGCGCAAATTGGCCTATCTCTATTTCAGCGCCGATGAAGGGCGTACGTGGCAGCGTTCTGACTTTTTGATCCATCAAGGCATTAACAAACATGTCCATTTGGTGAAGTATAGCCGCATTTTCAATCGAATTTTTATGGCCGATGGGGACAACTACAAAAAACTTTGGGTCTGTGACTCTTTGGACTTCACCGACCTGTTGAACCCTGAACACTGGCACCCGGTGAACCGCTTTCATATTCAAATGGGCGGATATACAGCGGCTGTTGAATGTGATGGGAGGCTGTTTTTCGGGACTGATTACCAGGGAGGCACCAACTTCCTGGTCTACACCAGCGATGGATATCACTTCGAGAAGAAGGTGATTCCGGACCCCTATCGGCGGAGCCCCATCGATAACATGGTCCTCCGCCGCTCACGAGACGGGATCGAGATCTGGGCCCTGTTGCCCTACTCTGCCGCCAATACCAGGTGCCTGCTCATGGTGACTAAGGATGGGGGCGAGACCTGGTCCCGCGTGATCGAATATAGCCGAGATACCCACAAGGTCTGGTTGCTCAACACGTCGGACGAGATAGCAGACGAATTGTATGTTTCGGTGGAAGCTCCGGATTCAGGTAAGCGGGCGGTCTACCAAATTGCGGATCTGTGAATCGTTCCTGGGGATGCCATGAAACTTTCAACGTTAACAACGGCCAACCACGCGCCCCTGCCCCCTTCGGATTCTGACGCAGGATGCGGCGGTTCACAGGATCAATCTGTGGAATCTACCCGGCAGACATCCGACCTGGTGCGTGCCCTTTGTCATGCTTTGCGCCAGGAAGGTATCTGCTATTGCCACTGGAAGAGCAATGATGCCATCGCTCGCTCCGCCAGTGGTGAAAACGACCTGGATCTGCTGGTGAGTCGTAGCCACATGAACCGCTTTACCGAGATCCTGGCTCGATTGGGGTTCAAACCGGCCCGGGCTCCCCTGGATAAGCAAATGCCTGGGGTCCTGGACTACTTCGGTTATGATCCAGGGGTCCAGCGATGGATTCATGTGCACGCCCATTATCAGCTGATCGTGGGCCATGATCTCTCCAAGAATCTACGATTGCCCATCGAGAAGGCCTACCTGGCCTCTGCAACCGACGGTGAGCTGTTTCGGGTGCCGGCCCCCGAGTTTGAATTCATTGTTTTCGTGATTCGCATGGCGCTCAAGCATTTGATGTGGGATGTCATTCTGGGAGGCGAAGGGGCGCTGAAACCTGCCGAGCGACGAGAACTTGCCTACCTGCAGTCCCGGGTTGACCGACAGCAGGTGGATACCCTGTTGATGGCACATCTTCCCGCCATCACTCCTTCTCTGTTTGAACGCTGTCTCCAGGCCTTGCAACCAGACTCTCCCCTGTGGCAGCGGATCCAGGTGGGGATGCGGCTCCAGAGGGCCCTGGCGGCCAATACCCGACGTCCCTGGCCAGTGGATGTGGGCATCAAAGCCTGGCGGCGGATCAGCCTGGCCATTGGCCGCCGGCTCCTACACAAGAAGCCCCGATATCGGCTGGAAAGTGGAGGCGCTCTGATTGCACTGGTGGGGGGCGATGGTGCCGGCAAATCCACCGCGGTGGATGCCCTTTACGACTGGCTCTCCCCTTACTTTGATGTGCGACGGGTCCATATGGGCAAACCGCGCTGGTCGTGGCCTACCATCGTGCTGCGCAGCATTTTGAAAATCGGCAATTTGCTGCGCCTATACCCCGCCGAGACCACCATGCGCGAGACCCTGACCCAGCGTTCCTTGATTTCGCCTGGCTATCCCTGGTTACTACGTGAGCTCTGTCGCGCCCGGGATCGATACATGACATACCTTCAGGCGCGCAATTTTGCGGCATCGGGCGGTTTGGTGCTCTTTGATCGCTTTCCGCATCCTCGCATTGAAAGCATGGATGGGCCGATGACGGCGCGCTTTGTCCAGCAACTGGCTGAATCCGGCGGTGCCTGGGGGCTGCTGGTTCCCACGCCCAATAGCCGCCTGGTTCAACGCCTGATTGCCCGGGAAGAGCAGTATTATCGGCAGATTTCCGACCCTGATCTCCTGGTGGTCATTCGGGTAGATCCCACAATCGCAGTCCAACGCAAAGTCACCGAAGATGCCAACCTGGTTCACGAGCGCTCTACCGAAATCTGGTCCGTTGATTGGGAAGAGGAAGGGGTCTTCGTTCTGGATGGCAGCAAGTCCAAAGAAGAGGTACTGTCTGAATTGAAGGCTATCTTATGGTCGGAATTGTGACAACCACCCAACCACTACCGTGCTGGCCGCTGGCCGTGCTCTTCGACGATGTGTCTCGCTACTCCGCCACGTCCGTTTCAGATCGGCGAAGCAAGGCGTCCATGCCCTCTCGGATCATTGAGTTGGTGGGGCTGGCGGGGGCAGGTAAATCCACCCTGGCCCGGGCGCTGTGTAGGATGGACGAACGAATACACGTCGCAGAGGATCTGGCCCTGCGCAATGGGCGACACCTGGCCCTAT
Organism: Litorilinea aerophila; assembly: GCF_006569185.2. NCBI lineage: Bacteria > Bacillati > Chloroflexota > Caldilineae > Caldilineales > Caldilineaceae > Litorilinea > Litorilinea aerophila. The sequence continues at coordinate 8,303 of NZ_VIGC02000040.1, forward strand.
TTGCGCGTTCGATGGCGACGCTCCTGCCCCTTGTGGTGCAGGCGCAGAGGCGCGGACGTGCACCGACCTTGGATGAATTGAAGGCCCTGGCCTACCTGGAGGCCTGGCCCAGGTTCCTGCGTCAGGAGTTCGCCGATCCTGGTAGCGTGATCTTGCTTGACCACGGGCCGATTTTTAAATGTGCGACCTTGTGGGCCTTTGGGCCAGAGCAGCTCCGGCAGGCCCTCTTCATCCCATGGTGGCACAGCCGGCTGCGAGAATGGGCACAGACCCTGGACCGAATCTTGTGGCTGTATGCCCCAGAAGAGCTCCTGATCCAGCGCATTAACGCTCGAAGCCAGCGCCATGCCGTGAAGGGCCGGCCAATCGTGGAAGCGACCACATTCCTTGGGCGCTATCAGGCCGCCTATGACCAGGTGTTGACGGCCCTGGCGGCGCAGGGTGGCCCCCGGCCTGTGGCATTGGATTCCAGCCGGTATTCCGCCGCGTATCTGGCGGCGCAAATTTTGGCCACTTTGGGCCAGGGACATTCAACCACTTCCAGGGTGTCGGCCTGAAAGTTGTTGTGAGTTTCGGGTGGGGGAAATCAAATGCTAGTGTTTATTCACATCAACAAGACGGCTGGCCGGACAGTTCGGTACATCTTGCGCTCTTCTTTTGGCGGCCGCCACTGTGAAGTGGAACCCTGGCATGCCCCCTGGACCGGTCCGCCCTTTTCCAGCGCGGATTTGGCCCGCCTGCGGAGATACTATCCCCGGCTGGAGAGTATCGGTGGCCACCGCCTGCGGGGGTATGTGGATCTGGAGGAAGCGGGCACAACCTTTCGTTACTTTACATTTATGCGTGACCCGCTCAGGACCTGTGCCTCGCGCTTTCAATACAACGTGCAATATCGGGGCAAAAAGGACCTGGTGTTCGAGGACTGGATCCAGCAGAAGTGGGTGCGCAATCATCAGACCAAGATGATTGCTGGTTCCGCCAATGTGGATAAGGCCATTCGGATCCTTCGTCGTAAGAACATCTTTGTTGGCTTGACCGAACATTTCGATGAATCTTTGCTCCTGTTAAAGGCCCTCGTCGCGCCTGGTCTGGACATCTCCTACCGGCGGGTCAATGTGGCCGGAGATAAAACCATAGCGAAACAACTGCTAACGGACAAAGCATCACGGCAATTACTGGTCGAGGCGAATCAGGCCGATCTGGCCCTCTACCAATATGTATGTCACGAGCTTTTTCCCCAATATCGGGCTGACTACGGACCACATCTGGATAGCCATCTGCGGCAATATCAACAACAACGGCAGAACCGCTTCAACTATTGGAACTTAACTGTCTCACGGCTGAAGCAGTACCTGTTATACAAGCCGGTTTTGTATCTTTATCGTAAGGGAGTGCCGGTTGCGTAAATCGAGCCTGTCATCTCTTGACGAGAGGCAATGGATTCTATCAAGTTTCATGCTGACATATTTCATGCTGGCATATTAGGAGCGAGATCAACCTGTATGGCGCTGCGGGAGAAGGCAGTACGAGGCATTATCTGGTCTATCGCACAGAAATGGGGCCGGGAGGGGATCTCCTTTTTGACATTCTTGGCCCTATCTCGTCTTCTGGCACCGGAAGCTTTCGGTCTGGTAGCCCTGGCTGTGGTTTTTACGGCGGTTTTCGAAATTTTTCTCGATCAGGGGCTGGCTGCAGCCATTGTGCAGCGCAATGAGCTGGAACCGGAACATCTGGACACCGCTTTCTGGATTACGGTGTTCGTGGGCCTGGTTTTGACCGGACTGGGCATTGCCTCTTCCAACGCCATTGCGGCATTCTTGGGGCAACCCCAGGTGGCTCCCATCCTCCGATGGCTTTCCCTGAATTTTCTGTTGAGTGCTTTGAGCAGCGTCCAGATTGCACTTTTACAACGAGATTTAGCGTTCAAGAGCCTGGCCATACGGTCCCTGGTGGCTACAGGGGTAGGTGGGGTCGTGGGCATTAGCATGGCCCTGGCTGGTTTTGGCGTCTGGAGTTTGATTGCCCAGACCCTCGCCAATGGGCTGGCTGGCGTGGTGGTGTTATGGCAGGCCAGCGACTGGCGGCCTGGCCTGCGGGTATCCTCCAGGCATTATCGGGAGCTCTTCTCCTTTGGCGCGTATGTGGTGGGCAATAATCTGCTGAAAGTCCTGATGAGGCGCTCGGATGACTTTTTGATCGGATATTTTCTAGGACCCACTTTGTTGGGCTATTACACAGTAGGGTATCGGCTGCTGTTGGTTCTCATCCGGGTGGTGACAGGGATCATCAACTCGGTGGCTTTTCCCACTTTTTCTCGCCTCCAGGCTGAACCGGTACGACTCCAACGGGCCTTTTATCGCACCACCCAATACACCAGCCTGCTGGCATTTCCCGTCTTCATCGGGCTGGCTGTGCTGGCTCCGGAAGTGGTCCCTGCCCTCTTTGGCCGCCAGTGGATGCCCAGTATTCCTGTGATGCAGATCTTAGCCTTTATCGGCATTCTGCAGTCCATCTTGGCCTTCAACATGAGCGTGTTACGGGCATCCGGCAAGCCCTCCTGGGAATTGGGTATTATGCTTCTGAATACCGTGTTCAGCATCCTGGGCTTTTTGGTGGCTGTCCGGTGGGGCATTGTGGCGGTGGCTGCTTCCTTTGTGTTAGTAGGGTATATCCTCGCCCCGGTTTCGTATTGGACAGTCAACCGGGTGCTGCCCCTGGCTTTCCAGACCTACCTTTCCCAGTTTGTTCCGCCACTGGCGGCTTCTGCGGCCATGGTCGCCGCCATTTTGGGGGTGAAAGCGCTGTTGATGCCACTGGGATGGCATCCGTTACTGTCCCTGGCCTTGTATGTAGCCATAGGGGGCCTGGCTTACCTGACCTGTCTCATCCTGGTGGCCCGGTCGCTATCGCTGCAGATTCTGGATATGGTTCAGCTGGTCCTTCCCCGCTGGAAGGTAAGGAGAGTGGCTTGATATGGATGCACCTGATACCAAGGTTGGCGTTGGGACCAAGTACGTCGTCTTCACCACCAATCGAAGCGGTTCCACGTGGATGATGAGCACCCTGAGCCGGATCCCCGGGGTGACGGCACAGGGCGAGCTGTTTTTGCCCCGGCCCCGGGCCAGGGCCAGGCGCTGGGATTCAGACTTTGCCCGGCCTCGCTTCATTGAGGTCTGTCAGACCCGTCGCTCCGTGCGGCCATTTGCGGTCTTTGCCTATTTAAATGACCTGTATCGCACCCCGGGGACTGTTGGCTTCAAGCTCATGTATGCGCAACTGGGGCGCTATCCCGAAATCTTGGCATATCTGATCCGCCACCGGGTGCGTGTGGTCCACCTGGTGCGCCGCAACCATCTGGATGTATTGATCTCCTACGCGGTGAAGGCCAAACTGGGTCAGGCCCACCTGTTGGCCGGGGAGTCTGCGCCTCGGGAACTCTGTGTGGAATTGGATACGGATGGTCTCATTAGTCGCCTGGAGTGGCTGCAGAGAAAGCAAGATCTGGCCCGGGCGCTCCTGAAGTGGAGTCGCCTGCCCCACCTGGAAGTGGCTTATGAAGATCTATTGGCAGATCACAGCCATTTCTGCGCTGTTTTCCAGTTTCTTTCCCTGGATGTCGATGGAAAGCATTTGCCCGACTCCACCCTGGTCAAGATCCGCCAAGGAGGGCATCGGGATGTGATTCAAAACTACGAACAGGTGCGACAAACCCTGGCCGGATCTCGCTTTGCCGGGCTGTTGCAGTGAGCGTGAAGTTGTACCACCGGCATCGGCTGCCCACGCCTGTCATCAGACATTGGAGATTGGGGATCTCTTCATGCGCTTTCTCGCTTTGGTGTTGTCCCAGTTCTTGATTTTCATGATCCCGTGGGAAGGGGTCGTCGAAGTGCCAGGGATCGGTACCGCCGTCAAGCTCTATGGCCTGGCTGTGGCCGGTTTCTGGGTGATCACTGTGGTCATTACCGGACGCATGCGCAATCCAGCTCCCTACCATATTCTGGTGGGCCTGTTTGTCATTTGGAATGCACTCAGCTTCTTCTGGAGCGCCGATCCAGACGCTACGCTCACCCTTGTGATGACCTGGGCGCAATTGCTGGGGTTGGTGCTGATTTTATGGGACCTGTATACGACCCAATCTGCCATTCAGATGGCGTTGCAAGCCTATATCCTCGGGGCCTATGTGGCCATCGGCAGCGCGATCGGAAACTATTTCGCCGGGGCGGCCTACTACAGCCACTACCAGCGTTTTAGTCCCGGCAATACCAACCCAGATGGCTTCGGTTTCATCGTTGTCCTGGGCATTCCGGTTGCCTGGTACCTGGCCAGCACGGAGGGAACCAGCCGCCTGGCTCGCTGGCTGCGACTGGTTAATTATCTCTACATCCCGGCCGCTTTCTTGGGGCTGGCCCTTTCCGGTACCCGAACGGCCATGATCGCTTCCATGCCAGGGATGGCGTTTGGCCTGGCCCACCTGAACAGAATACGCCCCTGGGCCCGGGTGGCCATCTTCCTCCTGGTTGTCTCCGCTATCTTGCTCTTGTTGCCCTACGTGCAGGAATTACGCTCTTTTCAACGCCTGGGGACGACGGGGACTGAGCTCACCCAGGGTGATCTCAACTATCGTCTGGTTCTATGGCGTGATGGCCTGAAATCCTTTGTGGAGCATCCCCTATTGGGAGTCGGCAGCAACATGTACCGTTCCGTGAATCGGGTGGGTAAAGTGGCCCACAATTCTTTCCTCTCGGTGTTGGTGGAAGTCGGTTTGATCGGCTTTCTCCTTTTTGCCCTGATCCTGTTCACCGCCTTCCTGAAAGCCTTAACCCTCCCCAAGTGGGATGCCCTGTTCTGGTTGACGGTTCTATTGGTATGGGCCATCGGCGCCTTTACCCTGACCTGGGAATATCGAAAGTCTACGTGGCTTTTTCTCAGCCTGATCGTGGCCAACGCCGCCCTGGCTGAGCCAGCGTCGGAGGCCGTATCCGCGCCGTCCGATACCACCGTCGAAGAGGCTGCCTGGGCCCTGCCGGGCCTGGGCAGGTGAGCGAACGTCCAAGCCAGAATCGCCGGACGAAGAGGTTCACGGACACGGATATCGGCTGAGCCTTTTCCCTGTCGTTGACGAGTCAACCAAGGAGCTTCCATATGACCTTGCCCAATTTCATGATTATCGGTGTGGCCAAAGCAGGCACCACCTCCCTCTACCGTTATCTGGATCAACACCCCCAGGTGTTCATGTGTCCCATGAAAGGGACCAATTTCTTTGGCTACGAGGACGCACGCAACTGGCATTGGACCGATGAAGGGGATCCACCCCTGCTGCGTAATTTCCCGGTTCGAACATTCGAGGCGTATGAAGCTGCTTTCGCTGGCGTCACCGATGAAATTGCCATTGGCGAAGCTTCGCCCCAGTATTTCCGCTGCCCCACGGCGGCCCGGCGAATCCGGGAAGTGCTTCCCCATGCCCGGTTGATTGCCAGCCTGCGCAACCCAGCCGATCGGGCTTTCTCTGGTTACCTGATGCGAATCCGTCGGGGAGAGGCCGCTAAAAATGCCTACGAGGACCTGACGCCCGAGGCCAGTCATGTAAAAGAGGGCTTCTACTATCGACGGCTTCGCCGCTTTTACGATCTCTTTCCCCGGGAGCAGATTAAGATTATCCTGTTTGAAGAGTTCAAGAAAGAGCCAGTTCGGGTTGTCCAGGAACTCTTTGAGTTTCTAGAAGTCGATCCAGAATTTGTGCCCGATACATCCGCCCGCCATAACCCGGCTGCTGTGCCGAAAAGTCGTCTGCTGAATCGCTTCTTCTTCCATCCAACGGTGATTCGCACGGCCAAAGCCCTCCTCCCGGGGCGAGCCCAGGACCTGGCCCGGCAAATTCGCCAGCAAAATTTGAAGCCGCCACCCAAGTTCCCTGCTGACCTGCGCGCCAGGCTGCTTCAGCTCTACCGGGATGATATTTTGCAGGTGGAGGCGCTCATCGACCGGGATCTTTCCATTTGGCTGGAAGATATCCGGGAAGTCGCCTGATAGGAAGGATCTGCTGATATGACCCATCACCCTACCCAACTGGCCATCTTCCTCCCCTCCCTGGCGGGCGGCGGTGCCGAACGGGCCATGGTCAACCTGGCCCATGGCCTGGCCGACCGGGGCCACGCCGTGGACCTGGTGCTCGCCCGCGCCGCGGGACCCTATCTCCGGGAAGTGCGGCCACCGGTGCGGGTGGTGGACCTGCAGGCGCCCCGGGTACTGGCCAGCCTGCCCCGGCTGGTCTATTACCTGCGCCAGGCCCAACCCCAGGCCCTGGTCTCCGCGCTGGACTACGCCAACGTAGTCGCCGTCTGGGCGAGGCGACTGGCCCGCGCCCACTGCCGCCTGGCCATCAACGAGCAGAACACCCTTTCCCGCTCTGCCCGCCAGTCGGCCCGACGCCGACACCGGATCGTGCCCCACCTGGCCCGCCGCTTCTACCCCTGGGCCGATTTCGTCATCGGCAACTCCCACGGCGTGGCCGCCGACCTCTGCCAGGTGACGGGACTGGGCCAGGAACGCATCCAGATCCTGTACAACCCGGTCATCACCCCCCAGGTGCAGGCGAAAGCGGATGAACCCCTGGACCATCCCTGGTTTGAGCCCGACCAGCCCCCTGTGGTGCTGGCGGTGGGACGCCTGACCCGCCAGAAGGATTTTCCGACCCTGTTGCAGGCCTTTGCCCACGTCCGCCAGCATCGCCCGGCCCGGCTCATCATCCTGGGCGAAGGGCCAGATCGACCCCTGTTGGAGGTGCTGGTGGGCCAGCTGGGCCTCCAGGATGATGTGGCCCTGCCCGGCTTCGTAGACAACCCCTATGCCTACATGCGCCGGGCCGGCCTGTACGTCCTTTCCTCTCGTTGGGAAGGATTGCCCACGGTTCTCATCGAGGCCCTCTACTGCGGGCCACCCGTCATCGCCACCGATTGCCCCAGCGGCCCCCGGGAGATCCTGGCCGATGGACGACATGGCATGCTGGTGCCCATGGGGGATGTCGCCAGCCTGGCCCAGGCCATGGCGCTCGGTCTGGCCGGCGCCATTCCACGGCCCACCCAGGAGAGCTGGCAGCCCTATACCCAGGAAGCCGTGGTGGATCAGTATCTGAACCTGTTGTTGAGGCAGCCCAGTTTTGCGCGGGAGCGAGCACTTTGATGAGACCTCCAGATAAACTGCACATCCTGCACGTCATCCTGGCCATCCGGGAGACCAGCAATCCCTACAACGAGCACTGCCTGCCCTGGGTGGGGAAGCGGGACCTGGCCATCTGCACGTTTTTCCCTTCCGATGTGGCCGCGCCTGCTGCCATCCCGGTTTTCGAAGGGGATGGCACCCTTGCTGGATTCTTTGGGGCGCTGCGTGGCGCCCTGGCAGCCGGGCCGTATGACGTGATCCACGTCCATTCCCCCCATCTGGCGCTCCTGTTTCTGTTGGGCACCCTGACTGCCCACCGCCAGTATGCAGCGTCGACCGTGTTGACCGTTCACGACAGCTACCCCAACTACAAGCTCCGCAACCGGCTCATGTTTCTTCCCGCCTTTGCCCGTTTCCGCCGGGTGGTCTGTTGTAGCCAGGCCAGCTACCAGAGCTTCCCCTGGCTGTACAGGAAGCTGGCCGGTTCCCGCCTGCGGGTGGTCCAAAACGGGGTGGACCTGGCCCGGGTCGACCGGATTGCGGCCCGAGCCAGGGAGGCGACCCGCCCAAGCCCGGACTTCACGGTGACGGCCATCAGCCGCCTGGTGGATATCAAAAATCCCTTCACCGCGCTCCGGGCCTTCCAGCGGAGCGACCCGGCTGGTAGCCGCCTGATCCATATCGGCGCGGGCCCCCTCCTGGAGCCCCTGCTCACGGCCAGCCGGGAGGCCGGGCTGGCCGGCCGGGTTCACTACACGGGACTGATTCCCCGGGAACAGGTCTTTGAATACCTGACCCACACCGATCTCTTCCTGTCGGTCTCCCGGGGGGAAGGGCTGCCCATTTCCGTGCTGGAAGCCATGGCCTGCAGCCGTCCGGTGCTCCTGTCGGACATTCCCCCCCACCGGGAAATCGCAGAGGGCGTGTCGTTCATTCCCCTGGTGCACCCGGACGACGTGGACGGCTTTGCCAGGGCCATCCAGCGTTTCCGGGCCATGTCCCCTTCGGAGCGGGCAGAGATCGGCCAGGCGTGTCGCCGGCTGGTGGAGGAACGTTTCAGCCTGGATGCCATGCACCGGGGATACGGCCAGATCTACGCGGATCTCCTGGGGGAGCACCTTCCCACGGCACCGCTGGAGGTCGCCCCATGATGGTCGAATTCATCGGCTGCACCGGCGCCGGCAAGACCACCCTCATCCGAGAGGTACAGGCCCTTCTGGCCGGACACGCCCAGGTGCTCAACGCCGGCGATCTGGGGGCGACGTTGCTGGGCCTCCCCCGCTTCCGCCATCCCACGCTCATCAACCTGAGCCAGGATCTGCTGGGGCTGCCGGCGTTTCTGGGCACCCTGCCGCGCCAGCGTGCCTTTGTGGGCTTCGTGGCCAGCACCCTCTTCCAGGCGGCGCGCCGGGAACCACGTCAGGCCCCCATCCTGGCCAACTACTGGCGGAGCATCGTTCGTAAACTGGGGGTCTATGAACTGGCCAGACGCTTTCTGTCGGAGCAGGTCGTCCTGATCGACGAGGGAACCGTCCTGGCGGCCCATCTCCTGTTTGTCTTCCACGGGCCGCCGCCCCGCCCGGCCGACCTGGATCGTTTTGCCCAGCTGGTGCCCCTGCCGGATCTGCTGGTCTATGTCACTGCACCGCCGGCCCTGCTGGTGCGGCGCTCCCTGGGGCGCAGGGACGTCCGGCGGGAGATGCGCAGCCGCGACCGGGCCCAGGTCCATGCCTCTGTGTGCCGGGCCAGCCAGGTCTTCGACCGAATCACCCAGGCGGAGCGCCTGCGCTCGCGAACCCTGACGGTCTTCAACGGATCGGCAGATCGCAAGGAACTGGCCGCCACTGCCCATCAAATTGCCAACACCATTTTGCAGTTGCAAACCGGCCCGCGGATTCCCCCGTCCATCCCGCGGGGAACGGCCAGGCCGGTATCTGTCCGGGGAGATTAGCATGCTGTCTACGGTGTATCAGCTCATCACAGCCCTCAACCAGGAGGGAATCCGCTATTGCCACTGGAAGAGCAACCTGGCCCTGGAGGAAGCCCTGATGGGCCAGACCGACATCGACCTGTTGGTCCATCGGCGAGATGCCGGTCACTTCCGGACGCTCCTGAGCCAACACTGTTTTAAGCCGGCTGTCACCACCCTGGGTGAGGCCTTCCCGGCCGTGGAGCATTATTTCGCCCTGGACATGGAGACCGGCGTGCTTGTGCACGTCCACGCCTACTACCAGGCCATCACCGGAGATAGCCTGACCAAGAATTACCACTTTCCCATCGAAGAGATGTTGCTGGCCCATACCCGGCAGGTGGGGCCGGTCCGGCTGCCGGTGAAGGGAGCGGAACTGGTGGTTTTCACCCTGCGCATGATGCTCAAGCATACGTCCCCCATGGAGCTGTTCCTGCTGGCCCGCTATTGGCCTGCCGTCCGCCAGGAAGCCCGGTGGCTGTTGGAAGAGGGAGCCCGGGAGGACGCCCTCCGTTTTGTGGCCTGTTATCTCCCTGCCGTGGATCCTCAACTGTTCGCGGCCTGTGTGGACGCGTTGACCGCGCCCGCTCCCCTGGCCACCCGGGTCTGGCTGGCCCATCGGCTGCAGCGACAGCTCCGCCCCTACGGCCGCCATTCGGTTTTGCAGGCCTGGCTCACCAGCGGGGAGAAATTTGCGCGCATGGCCTATCGCCGGCTGCGCCGTTCTCGCCGGGGGATGGTTCCCCAATCTGGCGGGGCTGTGGTGGCCTTTGTGGGCTCGGAGGCCACCGGAAAGTCCACCCTGTTGGGGGAAATGGCCGGCTGGCTGGGCGAGCACTTCGCGGTGGAGCGGATCCACGCCGGGAAACCCAGGCCCACCCTGTTGACCGCGCTGCCTGGCCTGTTGGTGCCTGCCCTGCGGCGGCTCCTGCCCACCCAGCGCTCGACCCGGGTGGAGGCCCATGAGGAAGCCGCCAGAGCCGAAGCGTCCACGGGCGCGACCGGCTTCCCCCTGCTCTATGGGCTCCGGGCTGTCCTGCTGGCCTATGAACGCCGGGCGCTGCTGACGAGGGCCTACAGCCAGGCCGCCAACGGGACGGTCGTCCTGTGTGATCGTTATCCATCCCTGCAGGCCGGTGCGCCGGATAGCCCCCAACTGACCCATCGCCTTCCGCCGGGCCAGGCCGCTTCCCTGCGCGGCTGGCTGGCTCGCCTGGAAGCCCGGCTCTATCGGGAGATCCCGCCGCCGGATCTGGTGATCTATCTGAGCGCTCCACTGGAGGTGACGGTAGCCCGCAATGCCCGGCGGGGCAAGCGGGAGCCGGAGGAATATGTGCGTCGGCGCCATGCCCGCACCGCCAACCTGGACTTTGGCAAAGTCTCGGTCTGTCCAATTTCCACCGATCAGCCTTTGGAGCGTACGGTGCTGGCGGTCAAGAGTGCCATCTGGGAGATCATGTGACATGCGGTTCTCAAATCCACCTGCTCAACGGGCTCCTGGCAAAATCCGGCTGTTGCTGGTCATTACCGGCCTGGCCGTCGGCGGAGCCACCAATGTGGTCCTGGAATTGGCCGCCCATTTCCGGGAGCATCCAGACTTTGAAGTGGAGCTGGTCACCGGCCCCATCCCCCCGGGACGCAGCGACGCCACCCACCTGGCTCACCAGCGGGGAATCCAGCCACGAGTGTTGCCTTCCCTGGTCAACCACATTCACCTCCCCATGAACCTGCAGGCGGTGTGGGCGCTGTGGCGTCTCATGCGGCAGAGGCGCTATGATATCGTCCACACCCATTCTTCCGTGGCGGGCATCGTGGGGCGCTGGGCGGCATTCATGGCTGGCGTCCCCGCGATCGTGCACCACGTCCACGGCTGGGGTATGCACGAGGGGATGTCCCAGGCCTCCCGCCTGCTGTACCTGACCCTGGAGCGTCTCTCTGCCCGGATCACCCATCGGCTGATCGTGGTCTCCAGGCCGGACATTCAGAAGGGCCTGGGCTACGGCATCGGGCGCGAGGAGCAGTTCACCCTGATCTACAACGGCATCGACCTGGCCCGCTTTCGACAGCCGGTGAACCGGGAGGAGGTCTGCGCGGAGCTGGGCCTGGACCCGGACGCCCGGCTGGTGGGCATGGTGGGGCGGCTGGACCAACAGAAGAACCCGCTGGACTTCATCCGAGCGGCAGCCCTGGTGCTTCAAGCCGAGCCTCATACCCAGTTTGTCGTGGTGGGGGACGGTTCGTTGCGGCCGGCCTGTGAACGGCTGATCGACGAGCTCCAACTGCGGGGCCGGGTCTTTCTGCTGGGGACGCGGGATGACGTGGCCCGAATCGTGCCCATCCTGACCGTGGTGGCCATGAGTTCCCTGTGGGAAGGGCTGCCCATCGCCTTCCTGGAGGCCATGAGCGCCGGCAAGCCCATCGTGGCCAACGACGTGGACGGGGTTCGGGATGTGGTGGTCAACGAAGAGACGGGCTTTTTGGTAACGCCTCGTCAGCCGGCGGAGATGGCCGGGCGTATTTTGCAGCTGCTTCAGGACCCGGTCCTCTGCGCGCAGATGGGGGCAGAAGGACGCCAGCGTTCCGGCTATTTTTCCGTGCAGCGGATGGTAAGACAGGTAGAGTCGCTTTATCGGGCGCTGCTGGCTGAGGCCGGCCGGCAACCCTTGCCGGCTTCCGCGGTCGCCCACCACGAATGAGGGAGAACATGACAGAAACCATGAACGACTATCTGGAGCTACGCAAGGTCATCCAAATCATCCTGCGCTGGCTGTGGCTGTTGCTCCTGGTGGCCCTGGGCGGGGCCGGCCTTGGCTACGTGGCCAGCAAGAGCCAGGCACCCGTGTACGAGGCCACCACCACCCTGATGGTAGGCCAGGTGATTCAGGCCACCCAGATCAGCCGCGACGATCTGCTCACCAACGAAGTCCTGGCCCAGACCTATACGGACATGGCGGTGCGGCAGCCGGTCCTCCAGGGGGTGATCGACACCTTGAATCTGCCGGACACCTGGCGCGGTCTGAAGAAACGGGTCCATGCGGAGCTGGTCGAAGGCACCCACCTGATCCAGATCCGCACCGAGGCCGAGTCCCCAGAGATGGCCCGGATCATCGCCGATGAAGTGGCCCGGCAGCTGATCTTGCTCAGCGCCAATGCCACCCAGAGCCGGGAAACGGCCGAAGCCCGCGGCTTTGTCAACCAGCGGTTGGACAACCTGCAGAAGAAGATCGAGTATGGACGGGCTCGACTCCAAAGCCTGGAAAGTGCTCTGCTGCAGGCCTTCGAAGTGGGGTCCGACCCCAATGCCATCCAACGCATCCAGGATCTGCAGGGGGAGATTAACCGGCTTGAGGAGCTCATTGATAGCTGGGAGGCAGAATCCACCCAGATCGTGATCTACCTCAAAGACCGCAGCCGCGCCAACAGCCTCACCATCATCGAGCCGGCCCAGGCCAGCCTCAACCCCATCCGCCCCCGCACCAAGCTGAACGCCCTGCTGGCTGCGGCCATCAGCTTTGCCCTGGCCATGGGCCTGGTCCTCTTTGTGGAGTTCCGGGACGACACCCTCAGGGAGCCAGACGAGATCCAGAATGCCCTGAAAACGCCAGTCCTGGGCCATATTGGCAAAATCAACGGCAAGTCCGAGCACGACCGGCTTCTGCCTGCCCTGAATCCAGGCTCCCCGCTTTCCGAAGCCTACCGGATCATCCGCAGCAATATCGAGTTCAAGACCGCAGAACGGCCTGCGAAAACCATCGTGATCACCAGCCCAGGCCGCGCCGAGGGGAAGAGCCTCATGGCGGCCAACCTGGGCATCACCATGGCCCAGGCCGGTTTACGCACCCTGATCATCGATGCCAACCTGCGCCAGCCCATGCAACATCGCCTGTTCCGGGTGGCCAATGCGGCGGGCCTGACCGAGGCCCTTCGTTCTCCCGAGCTGGCCCTGGACCACCTGGTGCTGGAGACCAAAATCCCCAACCTGTTCGTCCTGCCCAGCGGTCAGGTGCCCTTGAATCCAACCGAGTTGCTGGGCGCCCAGCGCATGCGAGAGATTCTGGCCAGCCTGGGCCAGATGGCGGACATCGTCATTTGCGATAGCCCGCCCGCCCTGGGGCTGGCCGATGCCAGCATCCTGGCCAACCGGGCCGATGGTGTGGTGCTGGTGCTGGGGGTAGGGCAAACCCGCCTGGAAGATGCCCGCCAGACCATCAGCAGCCTGAGCCTGGCCAATGCCCGCCTGTTGGGCGTGATCGTCAACCGGGCACGTTCGCGATTCCACCGCTATCTCAGGGTTGTCAACGCCACCAGCCTGGCCACTTCGGCGACCCCCCGCTCCAGCCGTCGGTGGCAATGGCTGCCCTTCTGACTGGCAGAAGCCTACTGCCGGCTACCCTTACCCCAGGCCCAGGAGCGCCAGCGCGTCCCGGTGGATGATGGCCTCGATGGCCTCCTCGGGCACTCGCGGCAGACGGGTGCCCTCCACCACCTGGTTGACCCGGCGCAGGCCGTCGATGGTCTCCTGCACCGTGGCCACGGGAAAGTCCGAGCCCAGGAGCAGCTTGTCCAGCACGTTCCACTCGGTGGCCTTGATGAGCTGCTCCCAGAAGGAGAAGGGGCGATAGAAGGTGGCGGAGATATCCGCGTACACGTTGGGGTGCTTGCGGATGACCACGCAGGTATCCACCTGCCAGGGGTGGCCCATGTGGGCCATGATGATCTTCAAATCCGGGTAGCGGGCAGCGATTTCGTCCATGAGCAAGGGGTGGGCAAAGCGAATGGGCGCATTGCGCACCGGCGAGGTGCCCTGGTGGAAGAGGATGGGCAGTCCGTAGCGCTGGGCCCGCTCGTAAATGGCCAGGGCGCGGGGCTCCAGGGGATCGAAGTTCTGGTAGTTGGCCCCCAGCTTGATGCCCCGCAGGCCCAGCTCCGTCCGGCAGCGTTCCAGCTCGTCCAGGCAGTGGGCGTCGTGGGGGTGTAGAGCCATGAAGCCGATGAGCCGGTCCGGGTGGGCGCGCACAAAGGTGGCCGTGGCATCGTTAAGGTTGCCACGGCCGTCAGGCCGCTGGTACCAGCTTTTGTCGCCGGCGGGCTGGCCGCTCAGCCGGTCCTCCCACTCGCCCGGATGCCAGGCGATCTGGAAGACGATGGACTTCTCCGCCGGTGCCTGGGCCGCCAGATACTCCTCCCAACAGACCGTTGCCTTTACCGCGCGGTCCGGTCGCCAGGCATGCTGCATCACCACCTGTTCCGGCGGCACCGGGTCCCGATACTGAGGGGTGTGGGTGTGGACATCCACGATCATCGGAGCCGCTCCTTCATTTGACCCGAAAGTACGCTACTTTTTCCTCGTCCAGCTCCACGCCCAGGCCCGGCTTTTCCGGCGGGTAGGCCCGGCCGGCCTGGATGGGCAGGGGCTCGGCCAGCACGTCCTCCTCGTAGTAGAACGGGCTCAGGATGTCGCAGGGGAACTCCTCCGCGCCGATGCCTGGGGTGGCCATGCCCAGGTGGATCATGGCCGCGTTGGCCACGCCCAGCTCCAGGTTGCTGCCGATGGTGCAGGTGATGCCCGCGCCCTCGGCCACGGCCGCGATCTTGCGGGCCGCGCGGAGGCCACCCCCCTTGCCCACGTAGACCGAGAGCACGTCGGCCGCGTCGGCCCGGACAATGGCCATGGCATCCTGCAGGCTGTAGACGCTCTCATCCGCCATGACCGGCATCCGGACCTGCCGCCGCACATCGGCCAGCCAGGCCACGTCCAGGTCGGGCACCGGCTGTTCCACAAAGTAGATGTCGAACTCGTAGAGCCGGGCGATGGTCTGGATGGCGACCCGGGGAGACCAGCCGCCGTTGGCATCCACCCCCAGGCGCACGTCCGGCCCCACTGCCTCCCGCACGGCCCGCACCCGGGCCACGTCCTCATCCGGGTCGATCCCCACTTTCACCTTCATGGTCCGAAAGCCCTGCGCCACAGCCCAGGCCGCGATCTCCGCCGCGCGTGCCGGCTCCAGCCCCGAGACGGAAAACTTGGTAGGCACGAACTCCCGCACGGGGCCGCCCAGCAGGCGGTAGACGGGCAGGCCGGCCACCTTGCCCAGGATGTCCCACAGGGCCATCTCCAGGGCTGATTTGGTGAACGGGTTGTTGGCAATGGCCCGGGCCACCTGGGCCATGAGGCGCTCCACGTGGGTGGGATCCTGGTCCATCAGCAGAGGCGCCAGGTATTGGTCGATCATCCGGGCCGCGGTGAACTGGTCCTCGCCGCTCCAGGCGGGGGTGCAGGAGACTTCCCCCAGGCCGGTGATGCCCTCGTCTGTGTGAATCTTGACCAGGAGGAAGGGGGAAACGGTGTGGTAGCCCCGGCCGCTGCGGATGGCCCGCCCGGGGTGGATGGGCACCTGAACGGGAATGGTTTCGATGGCGGTGATTTTCATGATCGCTTTCCCTTGCAAACTGGAGCACTATCTTTGCAGATCCGATCCACAGAACCCAGGCGGATGAAAGGATGGCGACGGCTGCGCAGCATGTAGGGGCGAATCATGATTCGCCCCGCCTACGACCTGGTGCCCGTTTCCGTAGGGGCAGGCCTCCGTGCCCACCCGCTGTCGCCAATCGCGAAAGGGGGCCGGTTTGCGGTAGGGGCGGCTCCCAGCCGCCCCATGGTGCCGGACCCAGGCGGATGAAAGGATGACGACGGAGCCACACACAGGCCACCATCGGTAAGGACTGAATCCGTGCTCACCCGTGGAATCTGTGGCTCAAAACGAAGATCGTACGGGCGCCATCAGGGGGCGCTGACCACCTGCACCCTGACGGCGTCCTCTGCGGTACTGACCGCGATGGTCAGGGTTTTGCCGTCCTTCTGGAACATCAGGACTGTTTCACCGCTGGGTGCGTCGAGCTTGCTCACCAGGGTGTAGCCGTTGGCCGGCAGCACCGTCTCGAACATCTGGATGGCTTCCTCCCGGGTGTATGGTGCTGTGAACTCGGCGAACTGTTCGGAGAGGAGGGTGTAGTCGGTGCCGGTGGGCAGCAGCAGGTCAAAGCCGAAGAGCGCGTACAACATCTGGCGGGTGGGCGAAAGCTGAGAAATGTCCGGCGTCGCGCCGTCGCCAGCCTGACTCCCGGGAGCCGGTGCACCGGCTCCCGGCGCCCCCAGCACATTTTCCGGCGCATGGATGACGATATCGCCGTTGAGGTCGTAGTACTCAAAGGTCAGGTCGACCTTGCTGGCTGCCCCACCATCCGTGCCGGCGTCCTCCATGGTCAGCGCCATCTTGACGATGACCTGCTCGGCCAGGTCCACCCAGAAATCGAGCTGGGCGGAGTCGGCCTGGCTCACGTCCAGGGTATCCCCTTCAGTGCCCACCACAGGAATGGCCTCCTGGGCCACCCGGTAGTGGAGGAGCTCCTGGCCATCCAGGTTCTCCTGGCCCACCAGAACGGGGGCCTCGCCCAGATCGGTCAGCGCCTGAGGCGTGATGAGGGTGAGCTCCTGGAGGTTGGCCTTGGCATCCGGCGCTGCCACCCACAGATCCCCGCTTTTGACATATCGCATACCGTCTGCCAGCACGATCTCCAACTGCTCGACCTGATCGCCCTGGGTGAAGGCCATCTGGATGTGCTCGGCAGGGGGTTCCTTCACGTAGGCGCCGTTGACCTGGATCTCGTCCACCCCGCGCGGGGATTCGCTGTGGATGGTGATCCGCACCCGGTAGCGCTGGATGTGGGGGGCTTCCTCCACGGTTTGTAGTGTGACCTCTTCCGGCCCGGCTGCAGCTGGCTCTTCCGGCGCAGCTGTGGCTGGTTCACCCGGCGCGGTGGCCGTGGGCATCGCTGCCTCTGGGGTGGCCGTGGCCGGGGCGGAAGCCCCGCTGTCCGCGGCCACCGTGGGTGTGGCCATGGCTGTGGGCGTGGCGCTGGGCGTGTTCCGGCCGAAACAGCCGGCCAACGCCATGGCCAGGACCAGGGGCAAGATGGCATGGATGGGACGAAACATGTGGGCTCCTTTCGTCGGGGTGGGCCGGGGGCGTGTCAACGCACGGATGGCCCTGGGAATAGGAAAAAAGTAGAATCGGCAGCGGTCACCGAGACGGTGGCCGCCAGCTGGATGGTCAGGTCAGGCGTGGCCAGCGGCGCCAGGAACGGCGGAAGCTCCCCGGGCGCGGACCCGGCAACAGGTGACAGGGTGAGGCTGAGCCGGGCCGTGTTGGTCGCGTGGGCCGTGGCAGAGGCCGTACCGGCCAGGGTAAGGGTCGCCGTGGGCATGGCGCTGGGGGCAAGCCCGGCTACGAAGGACGCGGTTTGGGTGGAGCTCGCGGTGGCGGTGATGGCGCTGGTGAAGGCCAGGGGAGGCAGCGACGGGATGGCTACCGTGACCGCCAGCCCGCCGTGGATCGGGGCGGGGGCTCCAGGGGGCGGGAGAACGGCGGCCCCCAGGCTCCCGGTGCCGGTGATGGCGATGGCGGCTTCAGGCCCGGCGGACCCCAGGGGCGCCACGGTGGCGGTGAAGACACCGGCCACCGTGGGGGAGACGGTTACCGAGACGGTGGCCGTCAGGTGCCAGGTGGAGACGGTGTCGGTGGGCAGGATGGTGGCGGTCACCGTGCCGGTCACCGTGAGGGGCGGCCAGGAAACCGGCGGCGTGGCCGTGGCGGTTGCGGTGGGTGACGGTAGCGGCGTGGCCGTCTCCGTGGGCGGCAGCGTGGCCGTGGCGGTTGCGGTGGGTGACGGTAGCGGCGTGGCCGTCTCCGTGGGGGGCGACGTAGCTGTTGCGGTTGCGGTGGGTGACGGTAGCGGCGTGGCCGTCTCCGTGGGTGGCGGCGTAGCTGTAGCGGTTGCGGTGGGTGACGGCATGGCGGTGGCCGTCTCCGTGGGCGCGGCGGTCCCCGCTCCTTCGGGTGCCCCGGTGGAAGATGCCTCCGGGGATGGGGTCGCAGTTGGGAGTACAGTGGCCGTCGCCGCCTGGGTTGGTGTCAGGGTGGGTGCCGGTGTCGCCGTCTGGGTGGCCTCGCCCGGTGCGGTCCCGGTGGCGGTGGGCGTCGGCGTATCGCCGGGCCGCGGGGTAAAGGTGGCCGTCGGAGGGATCGGTGTCACCGTGGGGGCCGGCGTATCGGTGGGGCGTGGCGTCCAGGTCGGCGTGGGGGGGACCGGGGTGGCGGTCGGCGCGGGGGTGGTCGCCTGGGGCGGGCTTACAGTGGTAGCCCCTTCGCCGCCCGTTCCGGGGAGGGGCGACGGTGTGGCGGTGGGCGGAGCCTGTTCCGGGGGCGGGGTGAAGGTGGCCGTGGGCGGAAGGGGCCCGGCGCCCCCGGTGGATGGCTGGGTGGGGAGCGCATCTGCCGTGGGGGACGGGGTGGCCGTCAGCCATGCGATCACCTGGGCCAGCCGCGCGGCCACATCCTGATAGTCGGGATCCACCTCAAAGACGGCCCGGAGCTCTGCCAGGGCCGTGACCCAGTCACCTGCCTCGGCGGCCTCCACGCCCCGGGCGTAGCGGACAGCCAGCGCAGCCTGGGTGGCCGTGGGGGCGAAGGCAGCCGTGGCAGCCGCGGCCGCCTGGGTCGCTGTGCCCTGGGCCGAGCGGGTGGCCAGGGCCGCTGCCTCCTGTTCGGCCGCCGCCTGGCTGGTCGCCTGGGCTGCCACATGGGTGGCCGTGGCCTGGAAGGCCAGCTCCCGCTGCCGTTGCTGGCGGCTGAAGAGCAGCCAGCCGATCACCACCAGGACCAGGGCCACGGCCACCAGCGCCAGCAGGCGCACGGGCAGGGAACCCCGGCTGCCGGCAGGTTCCGGTGGCGGTCCGGCAGCCGGAGCGGACAACCCCGACTCTGGGGCAGCCGCCGGTGGCGTCGGGGAGGCGGGCAAGGGTTCGCCGCAGTGGTTGCAAAAGCGGCTCCCGGCCGGATTATCGGTGTGACAATGGGGACATTTCACGGTAAACTCTTCCTCGTTGGACCGATCCAGGACGTGACAGGATGACCCCAACCACGCATCACCCAGTTGACCAGTCAACAGACCGGCCAGCGGACAGCCCGAAAACCGGATTTCCTCCCAGGCTGTTGGCCAGCTCCTGGGGCCAGGCCTCGCCCAGAGGGCGCCCGCGGAAACAGCGCCCTGACCCGCGCCTGGAGCCGGGCCACAGTTCCCCGGAAGCGCCCTGTGCGCTGGCGTGGCGCCAGCCGGGGGCTGACCGGGCGTGGCGGGGTGTGGTCCTGGTCATCCACGGGCTCAACCTGAAACCGGAGCGCATGGATGGGCTGGTGGCCGAACTCCTGGCCATGGACATGGCCGTGTTGCGCCTCTCCCTGCGGGGGCATGGCCGAAATTACGTGCCTCGTCCTGGGTGGAGTCCGGCCCGGGCACGGCTGGCATCCTTTCAGGCTGTGAACTATGGGCTATGGCGTGCAGAGACCTATGCGGCGTTCTGTATCTGTCGTAACGTCTCTCAGATGGCCCATGTTCCCCTGTATTTGGTGGCTTTTTCCCTGGGGGGATTGCTGGCCTGTGAATTGGCGGCCTCGGGGCTGGTCCGCTTTGATGGCATGGTGTTGCTGGCGCCGGCGCTGCGTATCCGTTCCTGGTGTCGCATTTTACAACCCGTGACCCCCTTTCCCAAACTGGTGATCCCCAGCCTGTCTCCGCCCTACTACCGGGCGAACCCGGGGACACCCATGGCGGCCTATGGCGCGCTCTACCAGGGGCTGGCCCGGCTGGATCGGCTGCTGCCGGGAAATCCGCCCGGCCTGCAGGTGCCCACCCTGCTGTGGGTGGATCCGGATGATGAATTTGTCTCCTATCGCGGGCTGCGGGCCCTCCAGGCTAC
The DNA here is from genome assembly GCF_006569185.2 of Litorilinea aerophila. NCBI lineage: Bacteria > Bacillati > Chloroflexota > Caldilineae > Caldilineales > Caldilineaceae > Litorilinea > Litorilinea aerophila. The sequence continues at coordinate 28,246 of NZ_VIGC02000040.1, forward strand.
GTCGGCCTGCCGCCGGTGGAAGCTGGTACCCGTGCAGAAATCCGCGAGGGCCTTTCCGGCCTATCACCACCTGATCGTCGATCCCGCCGCCGTGGGTGGGGCCACCTGGACGGCCATGGTCGCCCAGATGCGCGCCCATCTGCTGGGGCGGGCTTGAACCTTTCTCCAATTCTCGATCAGGCGGTTTCCATGCGACACCTCCTGATCGAGAATGCCTTCCGGACGCAGGAGCCTACACTCTGATGACCGGACGTCGTCTCTGGTTGTGGATCCTGTCGGCCCTGTGTTATCATGCAGGCATGAGGGGCGGCCATTCACGGCTGGCTGCCCCCGACCGAAGGGATGGCCTTTCACGTTCTGTACCTGCGACCTTTCCATCCTGGCGCCGGCGGTTTCCTCTGTCCGTCCGGCGCTGCGCCGATCCATGGCCCATCCCGATCCCCGACACCCCCAGGGGACTGACAGATTCACACAGATGGCTCTTCTGCAGAAGAGGTAGGGACGCTTTCATGCGCCATCATGGCGCCGCGGAGGATGAAAAATCCGCACCATCCATATCCTCAGGGGCCGACGCGGCGCCGATATCGTAAACTACTGATACTCCACCGCTCCTGCAGTGGGGTCGAAGAGGACCATCGGTGGGTTTTGTCGTCGAGTCTATCGTTATCTTTGATGCATCCAGGAGTAAAATCATCTATGAAATCACAGCAATCGAATCGCCTGCGATCCCTGTCTATTGCGCTCTTGTTGTTGGCGGCCCTGGTGATGAGCGCCTGCGCCGCGCCAGCCCAGGCACCTGCCGGGGAGACCGGCGCCCCCGCCGAAGCGGCCCAGCCCGCCGCCCCGGCGGAAGCGGCCACGGGCGGCACCCTGATCATCGCCCGCCCCACGGACGCCGTCGGCCTGGACCCCAAGGTGGAGACCACCTCCCCGGGCAACTGGGTCATGTCTAACATCTACGAGAATCTGGTCAAGCTGGATACCGACATGACCTTCAAGCCGGCCCTGGCGGAGCGGTGGGAACAACTGGAGCCCACCCGCTGGCGCTTCTATCTGCGTCAGGGTGTGAAGTTCCACGACGGCACCGACTTCACCGCGGATGCGGTCAAGTTCAGCATCGAGCGCATCAAGAACCCGGACGACCCGGGCCGTTCCGCCAGTAACCTGCGGCCCATCGTCGCGGTGGAGGTGGTGGATGACTACACCGTGGACATCGTCACCGACGGGCCGTACGGTCCCCTGCTGAACATCATGTCCCTGGTCTACGCCACCGGCATCGTCAGCCCCGCCGCGGTGGAGCAGTACGGCGAGGACTTCACCCGTAACCCGGTGGGTACCGGCCCCTTCAAGTTCGTGGAATGGAAGACCAACGACCAGATCGTCATTGAGCGCTTCGACGACTACTGGGGCGAGAAGGCCAAGCTGGATCGGGTCATCTACCGGGTGGTGCCCGAGGAGAGCGCCCGCATGCTGGCCCTGGACACCGGCGAAGTCCAGATGGTCATGGCCCCCGCGCCTTCCCAGCTGGACATCTACCGGGACGACCCCAACTTCACCGTCCACGAAACCCCGGGTGTGCGGGTCATCTTCTTCGGCATGATGACGGCCCGGGCGCCCCTGGACGACGTGCGGGTGCGCCAGGCGCTGAACTACGGTTTTGACCGCCAGGCCGTGCTGGACAACATCGTGGAAGGTGCCGGCTACCTGCCCACCGCCTACATCTCGCCGCCCGTCTTCGGCTGGACCGACACCAGCGAGTATTTCGCCTACGATCCGGAGAAGGCGGCCAGCCTGCTGGAGGAAGCCGGCTGGGTGGACACCGACGGCGACGGCATCCGGGACAAGGATGGCCAGCCCCTCTCCCTGCTCCACTACAGCCCCCGGGGCCGCTACCTCAAGGACGCTGAGGTGGGCGAGGCCTTCCAGGCCGCCATGCGGGAGCTGGGCGTGGACGTGAAGCTGGAGATCCTGGAGTGGGGTACCCTCTTCGAGCAGCTGCGCCAGCCCAACTTCCCGGCGGATCTCTTCACCCTGGGCTGGTCCACCGCCACCGGCGACGCGGACTACACCCTGGGGCCGCTCTTCGGCTCCAACAGCATTCCGCCGGCCGGCTGGAACTCCTTTGAGTACAAAAACCCCACCTTCGATGAGCTGGTGGCCAAAGCCGGCACCTCCACCGACCAGGAGGAGCGGGCCCAGCTCTATGCCGAGGCGCTGAAGATCCTGGCCGCGGACGCAGTGGTGGTGCCCGTCTTCAACACCAAGGAGACCATCGTCACCAGCGCCAACGTCCAGGGCTTTGCCATCCACCCCATCGACTACTACCTGTGGCTGGGCGAGGTGTCGTTGGCCCAGTAGCAGCGGATAAATCGGTGAACCTGGCTGCGTGAACCGCCCGACCATGGGCAGAATCGTGGTGCGTAGGATGTAGTGCATGATGCGTGGCACATCCAGCAAGGTACCAGCGGATGTGCCACGCATTCAACCGGTTTACGCACCGCGCACCACCTTTCATTCGCGCTCCATCGCCTTGTCCCGTATACCCTATGACCCGTTACGTCGTCGCTCGCCTTTTGGGCATGATCCCCGTCCTGTTGGGGATCGTCTTCGTGACCATGCTCACCCTGGACCTGATTCCGGGCGACCCGGTGGCCCTCATGCTGGGGGACAACGCACGGCCAGAGGAGGTGGCCGCCCTGCGCGCCAAGTTGGGGCTGGATCAGCCCCTGGCCGTGCGCTACGTCCGCTACCTGGGCAATGTCCTCCAGGGGGACCTGGGGCGCTCCATCCTTTCGAATCGGCCTGTCCTGGACGAAATCGCCGATGTCTGGCCCAAGACCCTGCAGTTGACCGTGGCAGCCATGGTGCTGGCCGTCCTTCTGGGGTTGACCACCGGGGTGATCTCCGCGGTGCGCCCGGGCGGACTGCTGGATGCGCTGGTCCGGCTGCTGGCCCTGATCGGCCTCTCCATGCCGGTCTTCTGGCTGGGGCTGGTCCTGCTCTACGTCTTCGCCTACTACTTCCGCCTCTTTCCGGTGGGGGGCTCGGGGACCTGGCGCCATCTGGTCCTACCCTCCATCGCCCTGGCCGCACCCAGCATCGCCATCGTCTCCCGCATGACCCGCTCGTCCATGTTGGAGATCCTGCGGGAGGACTACGTACGCACCGCCTGGGCCAAAGGCCTGGGGGAGCGGCTGGTGCTGGTCCGGCATGTACTGCGCAACGCGCTCATTCCCATCATCACCGTCATCGGCCTCCAGTTTGGCCAGCTCATGGGCGGCGCCGTGCTCACCGAGACGGTCTTCGCCTGGCCCGGCCTGGGACGGCTCATCGTCCTGGCCATCTTCGCCCGGGACTACATCCTCCTCCAGGGGAGTGTCCTGGTCTTCGCCCTGAGCTTTGTGGTGATCAACGCCGCTGTCGATATCTCCTACGCCTACCTGGACCCGCGTACCCGGTCCCTGTAGGCGTTCGTTTTACCGGATAGGCTGAGGCTTTCTCGATGGAACTGGCAGTCCGAAAACGACGTTCGCCGGCTGCGGATGTGGTGCGCCGCTTTGCGCGCAACCGCCTGGCCGTGGCCGGCCTGATCATTGTGGTCTTTCTCTTGTTTACGGCCATCTGCGCGCCGTTGCTGGCGCCCATGGATCCGGCCCAGCAGCACCTGGCCGACAAGCGCATGCCCCCCGGCCCCAAGTACTGGCTGGGCGCGGACGAATTCGGCCGGGACATCCTGAGCCGTCTGATTTACGGCAGCCGGGTAGCCCTCTACGTGGCCTGCGTGGCCGTGGCCATCGCGCTGGTCTTCGGCGTGTTCATCGGCCTGGTGGCCGGCTTCGCCGGCGGCCTGGTGGATGGGGTGCTCATGCGCTGCATCGACGTGCTGCTCTCCTTCCCCTACCTCCTGCTGGCCATTGCGGTGGTCTCCACCCTGGGCACAGGGGTTCAGAACACCACCCTGGCCGTGGGCATCTGGGCCATGCCGGCCTTTGCCCGCATCACCCGCAGCCAGGTGCTGAGCGTGAAAAATCGGGAGTACATCACCGCCGCCCGCTCGGTGGGCGTCCCCATGGTACGGCTGGTGTGGAGCCACGTCCTGCCCAACGCCATTCCGCCAGTGGTGGTCTTCGCCACCCTCTACATGGCCAGCGCCATCCTCCTGGAGGCGGCCCTGAGCTTCCTGGGCCTGGGCGTCCAGCCGCCGGACCCCTCCTGGGGGCTCATGGTGGCCAGCGGGCGGGACTTCCTGCGGGTGGCCCCCCACATCGCCACCATCCCCGGCGTGGCCATCATGCTGGCCGTCCTGGGCTTCAACCTGATGGGCGACGGCCTGCGAGATGCCCTGGACCCCACTCTCCGGGGGCAGGTGTAGGGGGAAGATTGAAGATTAAAGATTGAAGATTGAAGATTGAGGACTCCGGACTAAGGAGTGAGGACTGAAAAACCATGACTCGATATACTGTGGTGGGTGCGGGGGCCATCGGCGGCACCATCGGCGCGTACATGGTCCGGGGCGGCCTGGACGTGCTCTTTGTGGACGCGGCCGCGGAGCATGTGGCCGCCATCAACCGCCAGGGATTGACCATCCGCGGCTACCAGGAGACCTTCACGGTGCCGGCCCAGGCTGTGACCCCGGACCAGATGCCGGACCAACTGGGTGCCGTGATCCTGGCGGTGAAGGCGCCGGCCACCCGGGCCGCCATGGCCGCCATCGCGCCCCGCCTGGCCCCGGACGGCTTCGTGGTCTCGGCGCAAAATGGCCTCAACGAGCTGATCATCGCCGAGATGGTGGGCCAGGAGCGCACCATCGGCTGCTTCATCAACTTCTCGGCGGACTACCTGGAGCCCGGCCTGATCCACTTCGGCGGGCCCGGCGCCTTCTACATCGGCGAGCTGAACGGCGCCATCACGCCCCGGCTGGAGCGCCTGCAGGCAGACCTGGGCCACTGGGGCGGCGGCCCGGTCCGCATGACCGACAACATCTGGGGCTACCTCTGGGGCAAGCAGGCTTATGGCGCCATGCTCTTCGCCACCGCGCTCACCAACGAGACCATGGCCGACGCCATCGACCAGTATCGGCCGCTGATGGTCGCCCTGGCCCGGGAGATACTGGCCGTGGCCCAGGCCGAAGGGGTGACGCCCCTGGGCTTCGACGGCTTCGAGCCCCAGGTGTTGCAGACAGGGGACGCCGACGCGGTGGCCGCGTCCCTGGACCGCCTGGTGGCCGTGCGCCGCCGGGATCAGAAGACCCACAGCGGCGTCTGGCGGGATCTGGCCGTGCGCAAGCGTCGCACCGAGGTGGACGAACACTTCCCGCCCATCCTGGAACGGGCACGTCGCCACGGCCTGGACGCGCCCATCCTGGCCCGCATGGTAGAGATGATCCACGAAGTGGAGGAGGGCCAACGCCCCCTGGCCCGGGAAAACCTGGACGAGCTGACCACCCTCGTCTCCTGAGGCGTAGCCATCCTCCACCGCACCCAATCACCCAATCACCCAATCACCCAAGTTACCTGACCACCCAACCTATGAACACACACAACCCGGTCGACGAAAACCAACTCCTGGCCCAGATCTCCCGGGAGCGCCTCTGGGAGACCAACAGCACCATCGCCCGATGGAATCGCCATTCCGGCACCGACGAGGAGCGAGAGGCCTTCCGCTACGTCCAGGGCCTGCTGGACGAGTACGGACTGCAGACCACCCTGCTGGAGCATCCCGCGCTCATCAGTTACCCCCTGGACGCGTCGTTGACCCTCCTGGATGATGCGGGAGCTCCCCTGGCCACCATCCCCTGCCTGGGCACCGCCTACAGCGCCACGGTGGAAGGCCTGGAAGCCGAGGTGGTGGACCTGGGCTTCGGCACGCCGGAGGACTACGCCCGCCAGGATGTCCGGGGCAAGATCGTCCTGCTCAACGGCCTGGCTACCCCCACCGCGGTCTATGCCGCGGAGCAGGCCGGCGCCATCGGGCAGATCTTCATCAACGACGACCACCTCCACTACATGATCGTGAGCAGCATCTGGGGGACGCCTACCCCCGCCTCGGCGGAACGCATTCCCCGCACGCCGTCGGTCTCGGTGGTGGAGCGGGACGGCCACGAGCTGCGCCGCCGTATCGCCGAGAATTCGGGCGCGGGGGGCGTTCGGGTCCGGCTCACCAGCCACGTGTTCATGGACTGGCAGCAGACGCCCCTGCTGGTGGCCGATCTGCCCGGCCAGAACGCCGACGAGTTTGTGCTCTTCAGCGGCCACCTGGATTCGTGGGAGGTGGGCGCCATGGACAACGGCAGCGCCAACGCCACCATGCTGGAGGTGGCCCGCATCCTGGCCCAACATCGGGATGTCCTCTACCGGGGGCTGCGCCTCTGCTTCTGGAGCGGCCACAGCCACGGGCGCTATTCCGGCTCCACCTGGTACGCAGATCACTTCTGGGAGGAGCTCCACGACCACTGCGTGGCCCACGTGAACATCGACTCCACCGGTGCGCGGGGCGCCACCTTCTACGGCAGCTTCCCTGCCCACCAGGAGCTGGGCCCCTTCGGCGAGGCGGTGGTGCGGGAGCAGACGGGCCAGGAGACCCATGCCCGCCCCATGAGCCGGGCTGGCGACATGAGCTTCAACGGCATCGGCATCCCGGCCCTCTTCATGAGCCTGAGCCAGGTGCCCTTCAGCGACCAGGACACCGACTACGTCTCCCTGGCCTTCGGCAAGCTCATCGGCGGCAAAATGCCCTGGTGGTGGCACACCAGCGAGGACACCCTGGACAAGATCGACCTGGATGTCCTGGAGTTGGACACCCGCATCTACCTGCTCACCCTGTGGCGGCTCTGCCATCGCCCCCTGCTGCCCATGGACTTCCGCCCCGCGGTGGCAGCCATCCTGGAGACCCTCACCCGCCTTCAGGCGGAGGCCGGCGCGCACCTGGACCTGCAGGTGGCGCTGGAACGGGCCCAGGCCCTGGCTGCCCGGGCCGAGGAGCTGGCCCAGCGCTGCGCCCTGGTGGCGCCGGAGGATCTGGCGACCATTCAGGTCCTGAACACCCGGATGAAGGCCTTCTCTCGCTCGCTGATCCCCATCCTCTACACCGGTGCCGGCCGCTTCGACCATGACCCGGCCTGGGGCCTGCCGCCCATCCCCCTCCTGGCCGATGCGCCCCGGCTGGCCCGAATGGATCCGGACAGCGACGAGTACCATTTCCTGCGCACCCAACTGGTGCGCAATCGCAATGCGGTGAACATGGCCCTGCGAGAGGCGCTGGAGCGTACCAGCCTGCCGCCCCTCAACCCAGAGCGATGAGCCGCTGGAAGAGGTCCACCATGCAAGAGATCTTCGACTACATCGACGCCCACGCCCAGGAGTACATTGGCCGGCTCCAGGCCCTCTGCCGGCAGCCCTCCATCGCGGCCCAAGGTGTGGGCATGGCTGAAACCGCGGCCATGGTCCAGCAGATGTTGACCGACGTGGGCGCGACGGCCCGCCTCATCCCCACCGACGGCTACCCCGTGGTCTACGGTGAACTGCCTGGCCGGGGCCCCCGGACCCTGCTGCTCTACAACCACTACGATGTCCAGCCACCCGAGCCCCTGGCGCTCTGGACCCACGAGCCCTTCGGCGCCGAGATCGCCGACGGCCGCATCTGGGCCCGGGGTGTGGCCGACAACAAGGGAAACCTGGTGGCCCGCCTCTGCGCGGTGGATGCGTGGCGCCAGGTACGGGGGGAGTTGCCCCTGACCTTGAAATTTGTCTTCGAAGGGGAAGAGGAGATCGGCAGCCCTCACCTGGGCGCCTTCGCCGAAGCCCATCACACCCTGTTCCAGGCCGACGGCTGCATCTGGGAGTCCGGCTACAAGGACCTGCAGGGCCGGCTCCAGGTCTCCCTGGGCTGCAAGGGCATCACCTACGTGGAGCTGCGCGCGCGAGGGGCCAACCGGGACCTCCACTCCTCCAACGCGGCCATCGTCCCCAACCCGGTCTGGCGGCTGGTCTGGGCCCTGCAGACCCTGAAGACACCCGATGAGCGCATCGCCATCGACGGCTTCTACGATGACGTGCGCGGGCCCTCGCCCCGCGATCGGGAGCTGCTGGCCGCGTGGGATTTCCCGGCCGAGGCCTTCCGCCAGTCCCTGGAGATTCCTGCCTTCCTCCGGGACGCGACGGACGAGCAGGTCAAGGAGGATCTGCTCTTCCAGCCCACCTGCAACATCTGCGGCATCCAGGCAGGCTACACCGGCGAAGGATCCAAGACGGTCCTGCCCAACTACGCCTTCTGCAAGCTGGATTTTCGCCTGGTGCCGGACCAGCGCAACGAGCGGGTGTTGGCCCTGCTGCGGGAGCACCTGGACCGCCATGGCTTCTCCGACATCGAGGTGGTGGATCTTCACGGAGAAGACCCGGCCCGAACCGACCCGGATCATCCTCTGGTACAGGCGGTGGTCCGCGCGGCCCAGGTGGTCTACGCGGCGCCGCCCCAGCTCCTGCCCAGCATGGCCGGCACCGGCCCCATGTACCATCTGTGCCAGCGCTGGGGGATCGGCGCGGTGGGCTCTGGCGTGGGCCACGCCGACTCCCGCAACCACGCGCCGGACGAGAACATCTTCGTGGACGATTTCATCCAGGGCATCAAACACATGGCCCAGGTCTTCCAGGAATTTGCCGCGTCGTAGGAGGTTTCAGCGAGAAATCTGTCAAGACCTGTATTCACCTGTGGCTTCACTGCAAAAAGCCATGGGGTAGGTGGATTCTTTCTCTGAAAAGTCTGTGTTTATCTGTGGTTTCTGCTGCGGAATCAAATTTGGTGGGGCTCCCCGTTGGGGAGTGCTATAGCGCCCGTGGTACAATTTAGGGGTGGACGGTCCGGCTGGCGCCAGGGCCTGTCCATCCCGATTCTTTTCCCATCTCGTGCCATCCTGAGGAACCCTGGATGCAGATACCCCTTCTCTTTGGTCCCTACGGCGGCGGTGCGCTGGCCCACGCCGAACGTCTGGCCGACTATGGCGTCAATGCCGTCTGGTTTCACGGTTTCGACGCCGACGCCTTCGAGGCCTGCCGGCGACATAACCTGGCCGCCTGTGTGGAGTTCAAGACCTTCCGGGCCAACTTTGACGAGCGGCCAGAGCTGATCCCCATCGGCGTGGACGGCCAGCCTATCCGCTATGGCCGTCTGGTGCAGGGCGTCTGCCTCTCACAGGAGGAGTTCCTGGAGGAAGTGGAAACAGCCCTGGTGGAGGGCGTGCGCACGTTTCAGCCCACTGGCATCTGGCTGGACTACCTGACCTACGCCGGTTGGTTTGAAACGCCGGCGCCCGATCTGCAGGAAAGCTGTTTCTGCCCGTCCTGCATCGCCGAGTTCTGCCAGGCCACGGGCATCGACGCCGACACGCCCCAGGCCATCCTGGCCCATCACCGGGATGCCTGGACTCGCCACAAGTGTGAGCGGATTGCCGCCTTTGCCCGCCACTACGGGGCCATCATCCGGGCCCACCTGCCTGGCTGCGTGGTCGGCGCGTACATGTGTCCCTGGCGACCGGACGAGTTCGACGGCGCGCTTCGGCGCATCTTTGCCCAGGACTATTCCCTGTTGGCCCCGGCCATCGACGTCTTTACACCGCTCATCTATGCGCGCAAAAGCGGCCGTGCAGCCGACTGGGGACGAGCCTTCCTGGAATCGGCGCGGGATTTTGTGCCCGCCGATCGCCACATCCAACTCATCCTGGATGTTCTGGATTTCCCGGACAGCCTGGAGCATGTGGCTGCCTCCCGCGAACCCAGTTGGGGCATCCAGCTCTTCGGGGGAGCCAGCATCTTTGCAGAACCCGACGCGGCACGGATCTTCGCCGCCGCGGTGGAGCGGATGCGCGCTGCCCTGGGAGGACCTTGACCACCTGCCGGTTGGGGTCCCATGGCTTACCGACACACAGAGGGGTGTCCTTACCTGGATCGAAAAGAGCCGGTGAGCACCCTGCCGTGCACCTTCAACCTTCCTCCAACCGCCCTGAGCCACTCTTGACCATACACTTGACAATTGGGTGACGAGAACCATGAAACCGACTTCCCCTGCCAATGGGCAGTCCGGCGTTGCTAAACACGATCCATACGCGGCGTTTCGGATTCGAAACTATCGGCTCTACATCATTGGCTGGTTCATCGCCCTGGTCGGCACCCGCATCCAAAGCATTGCCATCGCCTGGGAGATGTACCAGCGCACCGGTGAAGCCCTCTCCTTGGGGCTGGTGGGGCTGGCCCAGGCCCTGCCCACCATGGCCCTGGCCCTGCCTGCCGGGTTCCTGGCGGACAAGTTCAACCGCACCCGGCTGGTCATGCTCAGCCTGGCCGCCATGACCCTGACTTCCCTGGCCCTGGCTGGCCTCTCGGTGGCCCAGGGTTCCATCGCCTGGATGTACTTCTTCCTCTTCCTGGATGCGGCCGCAGTCATGATTGGCCGACCGGCTCGCACCGCCCTGGTGCCCCAGCTGGTCCCGGCGGAGGTCTTCCCCAACGCGGTGACCTGGAACACCAGCATGATGCAGATCGCGTCGGTGTTGGGGCCGGCCCTGGGCGGCGTCATCGTGGCCTTCAACGTGCCCATGGCCTATGTCATCACCGCGGCCTCGTCCCTGCTCTTCCTGGTGATGCTGGCCCGGCTGGACTTCCGCTTCGACACCCGGCCGGTGGGCGGGGCTTCCCTGCAGACCCTGCTGGCGGGGATCCAGTTTGTGTGGAAGACCCGCATCATCCTGACCATGATCTCCCTGGACCTCTTTGCCGTACTCCTGGGCGGCGCGGTCTACCTGCTGCCCATCTACGCGGAAGATATCCTGCAGGTGGGGGCCACAGGCTTTGGCTGGCTGCGGGCCGCGCCGGCCATCGGCGCCTTCTGCATGGCCATGCTCATGGTCTATCTGCCGCCCATGAAGCATGCGGGCCGGGCGCTGCTGCTCAACGTGGCCGGCTTCGGCGTGGCCACCATCATCTTCGGCATCAGCAAGTCCTTCTGGCTCTCCTTTGCCATGCTCTTCCTCACCGGCGCCTTCGACAACGTGAGCATGATCGTGCGCCAGACCCTGCAGCAACTGCTGACGCCCGACCACATGCGGGGCCGGGTTTCCGCGGTGAGCAGCGTCTTCGTGGGGGCGTCCAATGAGCTGGGCGGGCTGGAGTCGGGGCTGGTGGCCCACTGGTTTGGGCCGGTGGTCTCGGTAGTAAGCGGTGGCATCGGCACCCTGCTGGTGGTGGCCGGCGCCGCGCTCCTCTCCCCCCGGTTGCGCAACTTCGGCGCCCTCCACGACGCCCGCCCGGAGGAGGATGGAGAAGCCGCGCCGGCCAAGTTGGCAGCCAGCAGCGCCGATGATTAAGGGGTGGAAGGCCTCCTGCCCGCCCGTCGGCACCGGCGGATGTCGACTCCTCGGAGGCGCTGTAGCTGACGGAGGCGTGAGCCCCCTGGATGCGAACGGCCCTGTTACCACTGGCGCGAGTCGGGCACTTCCAGCCACTCGCCCCCGCGGCGGATGGACTCCTGGCTGACCAGGCCCGGCAGGGTCATGTCCATGGCCTTGTGGATGTCGATGGTCGGCGCTTTGCGTCCCTGCACCGCGTCGATAAAATCCATCACTTCGAAATAGTCGCCGCCCCCGTGTCCCGCCTGCAGCGCTTCCGGCGGTGGATCGCGCCAGATTTCCGGCAGAAACTCCGCCTCGAAGGTCTCCAGGGGCACCCACTGGTTGGGATCCCGGCAGTAGTCGCTGATCCAGACCCAGTCGCGCTCGCCGGGGCGCCGGGCCCCTTCGAAGACGCCTTTGGTGCCCTGGAGGGTGTAGTTGGTCATGGCGTGGGGCCGTTTGGAGAGCATATCCAGCCGGACCCGGATCAGCTTTCCGCTGGCCGTCTTGCACAGCAGCAGGATCGTGTCCTCCATGGCGTGCTCCGGATCGGTCCATCGCCCTGTGCCAATGCAGCTGACCCGCGCCGGCCGCTCCTGGATCCACTGCAGGCAGGGGCCCAGGCTGTGGGTGGGGTAGGTGGCGCCGTTGACGCCCACCTGCCAGTAGTAGCGCCAGGTGGGCTGGCCCTCGGGCGTGTGGTGCAGGGCCGACAGTTCGTGCAGGTATTCGCCCTCGGCGTAGTAGACCTCGCCGAAGAGGCCGGCCTCGACCATGGCCTGCACCAGGACCACGGGCTTGCGGTAGATGTAGTTCTCGGCCATCATGTAGACGGCCGAGCTCTGCCTGCAGGCCTGGACCAGCCAGCGGGCTTCGTCCATGGAAACACAGGCGGTCACTTCCGAGAGGACGTGGATATCCCGCTGCAGCGCGGCGATGGCCTGGGGCGCATGGTACTGCATGGGCGTGGCGACCACCACCACGTCGGGCCGGGCCTCGTCCAACATCTTCTCGTAGACGGTGTAGAGCTGTGTGACGCCGGTGGCTTTGCCTGCTTCGGCCAGGGTTCGCTCGTTGATGTCACACAGGGCCACGATCTGGGTTTCCGGGTGGAGCTGGAAGGCCTTGAAAAAGGCGCTGGAACGACGGACCCCGGCGAAGGCGACCTTGATCTCGTTCATCGTTGCAATGATTCCTCATTCTGCCCAGGATCGGGGCCAGACGTCGGGGGTGTGCGGCCAGTCCAGCTGGGCACAGATCGCGTGCCAGCGCTCTGCTATGCCGGGCGCAAACAGGAAAGGGACATACCCCAGTTTGAGATAGGTCTTCAACGCCGGCAGCCGCCAGTCGTCGGTCTTCAGATAGATATGGCGATATCCGGCCGCGAGGAAGCGTGCCGTGACCGCGGCGCAGACAGCCAAACCCAATCCCCGGCCCGCATGGGCTGGATCGCCGGCCACCCAGCCCAACTCGCCGCCAAAGGGGTGTAGCTCTGTGGCGTTATGGGTGGCCATGGCCGTGGCCACAATCTTGCCGCTCTGGGCGTGGATGGCCAGGAACCAGCCCTCCGGCAGCACCCGGGCGAGCCAGGGCTGCAACTTCTCGTCATCCCATCCCGTGAAGCCGGCCAGCTCCATGACCGCATAAAAGGAAGGTTCATCGCCCGGCTGGTAGGTGCGCAGGAAATAGCCGGGCGGCATCTGTACGGCCGGGGGCGTGTCCAGCCGATGGGGCGGCCAGACCATATGCAATTGGGTATAAGGTTTGTCCCTGTTCAACGGGGCCTCCTGGGTGGCACTCTTATCATTTACTGGTTCTGAGGGGCGCTTCCGTAGGCCAACAGCCGCAAGGCGTTGAGCACCACCAAGACCGTGCTCCCCTCGTGCAGGATCACAGCCCAGCTCAGCTGGACCAACCCTATCACCGAGCTGAGGACCAGCAGGATCATCACCCCCAGCGCGATGGCCAGATTCTGCTGGATGATGCGGCGGCTGGCCCGGCTCAGCCCAACGGCAAAGGGGAGCTTGCCCAAGTCGTCAGCCATGAGGGCCACGTCCGCGGTTTCCAGGGCCACAGCGGTGCCGGCGCCGCCCATGGCGATGCCCACGGTGGCGGTGGCCAGGGCCGGCCCATCGTTGATGCCATCCCCCACCATGGCGATGGGGCCATACTCGGCCTCCAGCGCCCGGATGGCCTGCAGCTTCTCCTCTGGCAGCAGGCCGGCACGCACGTCGGTGACCCCCACCTCCCGCGCGATTCGCCGGGCCACGGCCTCCGTATCACCGGTCAGCATGACCAGCTTGCGGATGCCCAGGGCCAACAACCGTTCCAGGGTCTCCCGAACGCCCGGACGAGGTCGGTCCGCCAGGCCGATCACCCCCACCACCGTGCCGCCCCGGCTCACGGCCATGGCTGTCTCGCCGCTCTCTTCTAATCGCTGGAACAGGGCCGTGGCGTCCCCGTTCCGCGTCAGCTGGTCCATTTCCTGGAGGAGCCGCTGGGAGCCGACCAGTACCGGCTCTCCCTGGACATGGCCTCGAATGCCCCGGCCGGGGAGATTTTCGACGGCCTCTCCGTTGGGGATCTCCAGCCCGCGGGACCGGGCAGCCTCCACCACGGCCTGGGCCAGCGGGTGGCTGGACTGTTGCTCCACGGCCGCGGCCAGGCGTAGCACCTCCTCCGGTGAAGCGCCGTTCAGGGGGATCACCTGGGTCACTTGAAAGCGGCCTTCGGTCAGCGTGCCGGTTTTGTCGAACGCCATCACCTGGAGGCGCCCCAGATTTTCCAGGTGGACGCCGCCCTTGATGAGCACGCCGTTGCGGGCGGCCTGGGCGATACCGGCCAGCACTGCGGCCGGGGTGCCGATGGCTAAGGCGCAGGGAGAGGCCGCCACCAGCAGCAGCATGGCCCGGTAGAAGCTCTCGTTCCATGCCATCCAACCCACCAGGGGGGGCACCAGGGCCACCAGGCCGGCCAGGCCCAGGACGGCCGGAACGAAGCGTCGGGTAAATTGCTCGGTGAAGCGCTGGGTCGGACTCTGCTGACTCTGGGCCTCCTGCACCATCTGCATGACCCGGCTCAGGGTATTGTCCCGGGCCAGCCGGGTCACCCGCACATCGATGGCCGCCTCCTGGTTGATGGTGCCGGCGAAGACCGGGTCGCCGGGCTCTTTGGCCACCGGGACGCTTTCGCCGGTCACCGGGGCCTGATCGATGCTGCTGCGCCCGGCCACGATCTCCCCGTCCACGGGCAGCCGATCTCCTGGGCGCACCAAGACCTGGTCGCCCACCTGCAGGGTTTCCACCGATACCTCGGTAATCTGGTCCCCCTGGCGCAGGTATGCAGTGCGGGGCATGAGGGCCGCGAGGGCACTGACCGCGTTGCGGGCCCGGTCCAGGGCATAGTGTTCTCCGGCGTGGCCCAGGGCAAAGAGGAAGAGGAGGAAAGCGCCTTCCTCCCATTCCCCCAGGGCGGCCGCGCCCACGGCGGCCGCCAGCATCAAGACGTCCGTATCAAACCGGCCCCGCAGGAGTCCTGGGAGGGCGTGGACGGCCACATCGTAGCCGCCGGCCAGGTAGGCCAGCAGGTAGAAGGCCAGGGCCACGGGCTCGGGCAGGCCCAGCAGCCGTTCCCCTATGAAGCCCACCACCAGGAAGAGGCCGGCCAACGCTACCAGTAGCAGCGTCCACTGTTCCTGGAGCCAGCTGGGGAGAAAGGTCGGTACGCCGTCATGGCCATGCGCTGGGGGTGCTTCGGGCCTTGGCCGCGCGGCCTGGTTAGCAGGGCCTGCGGCCATGGCGGGTGCGGCAAGCTGGCTGCTGAGTTCTTGGGCCAGGCGCTCCAGACGAGTCGGTTCGATCTGGCCGGGATCGTAGTGCACGCAGAGGGCCGAGGCTCCATCCGCTTCGACGATGTGGGCCCGGGCCACCCCCTGCACGGCGGCCAGGCGTTCCAGGAGCTGGCGGCAGCCGTCCTCCGCAGGCGTTTCTGTAGGCAGGAGCCCTGCCAGTTTGAGTTGCCACGTTTGGGTACCTACGTCGTCCATGGATGCATCCATCTTTACTGATAAACACATAAGCATACGTTGATGTAATTGAGACAAAATATCAATAACTATCCATGTTGGACATGGTCCAGCCCCTGCCGGAAGATCTGGTAGACGTGATCGTCGTCCAGGGTATAGAAGACATGTTTCCCTTCCCGGCGGCTGCGCACGATGCGGAGGGTGCGCAGGATACGCAGCTGGTAGGAGATGGCCGGCTGGGTCATCTCCAGGGCCAGGCAGAGATCGCCCACACACATCTCCGTGTGGGCCAGCAGGCTGATGATGCGCACCCGGGTGGGGTCGGCCAGGGCCTTGAAGAGCTCGGCTGCCTGGGTTGCGGTGGCGGCGTCCACCAGGTGGGCGCGCACCGCTGCCGCCAGGGTCGAGTCCGAGTGATCGGCGGTGCAGAAGGACTGGCGTTCGTGGGCCGGGGGATGGCCTTGTGTCATGGACTTCAAGGGGCGGGCGCTGGAGATTTGCACAGATGCTCCTTTTTTGCCTGATGGCCCATCAGATAGCCGTGAGGCAAAACAGATAAGTAACTGTTTATGTGTTTAGTGTATCAAGGAACCCGCACGCTGTCAAATCTTGCCCCAGGAGGGAGGGTGTCTGAGGGCCAACCGGCCTACATTCACCCAGGAACTGAAAGGCGTATCGTAGGCGAGTTCGCGTCTTGCTTACACGCCATCGTAAATGGCTTCGGTGTCCAGGAGCGCGTCGCCTTCCACACAGGCAGGGGCCTTTCCCTGTAAGCTGCCTTACGCGCAGTTTGTGCCAAAGGGAGGACAATAGGGAGGCGGCGCCCATCTTCCCCGGGTGTCTCAGGTAACAATTCGATGCCGAATTCCTTCAGAAAGGAGCAATCCATGGATGATCCCGTCGTCTATCGTTCCAAGGTGCGGATCGAGCGGGTGAAGGGGCCTTTGCGCAGGGCCTACCTGCCGGTGGAGCCGGAGCCGGTTCTGTTTGGCGTCCACTCGGAAATTGCCGAACATTACGGCATGAAGCCTGGTCAGGTCGAACCCCACGCCACCACCCTGGATTATCTGGTGGCGGCCGCGGCCGGTTGACTGACTGGCACCTTTGGAGGCGCGCTGGAGGCGCGTCAAATTGCAGCGGGAGAAGGTCGCCTTGTCTCCGAGGCGGTGGGCGAGATAGAAAAAGAGGATAACGTCCTGGTGGTGCGGCGTATCCACGTCACCTATTGGCTACGGCTCCCCCGGGAGCAACGGCCGGTGGCGGAGCGGGTCCATGGTTTCCACGCCCGCTTCTGCCCGGTCTACCGTACCATCAGCGGCAGCGTGGAAATCACCACATCTCTGGAGATGGAAGATCTGGAATAGCGGGTAGGGGAACCCACGCTTCCCCTGCCCCAGGGTTGGGCATCGGCAGTCGAGCCGGGGAAAACCGGCTTCGGCTGCCGATCTTTGCCTGGATGGGTCAGGCCGCCAACATTTTTTGCCGTTGGAGCTGGCCCACTTCCCGGAAGGTCACCAGGCGCCGGCTTTTTTCATCCCAGAGAGCCAGGTTCGCTGTCTTCAGGCTATCCCGGATGGTGAGGTGGGTGGCCCGCTGGAGCAATGGATTTTCATCGTGGGCACGCTGCAGGTTGTAGTTGGGGATGCGGGGACTCAGGTGATGGATGTGGTGGAAGCCGATATTGCCGGTAAACCACTGGAGTATCCGGGGCAGCTTGTAGTAGGAGCTGCCGTGCATGGCCGCCAACACGTAGTCCCATTCCTCTGAATGCTCCCAGTAGGTGCGCTCGAACTGGTGTTGTACATAGAACATCCAGACGCCGACGGTGCTGGCAATGATGGTAACCGGCAACTGGATCGCGATCACCGTTTTGAGGCCGAGCAGCAGGCTGGCCACTGTCAGCAGGCTCACCAGGGCTACGTTGGTCCACCACACAGAGGCGGTCTCGCCGTGGCGATTCTGTTCTGGGGCAGAGAGGGGGAACCGTTGCTGCACCATGAAGTGGAAAGCAGGGGCCACGCCAAAGAGAAAGAGGGGGTGGCGAAAGATCCGGTAGGTGAGCCGTTTCCACCAGGGCGCCTGGACGTACTCATCGACTGTCAGGGTCCAGACATCGCCGATGCCCCGCTCTTCCAGCTCCGCGTGGTGGGCGTGGTGGATGGCGTGGCTTTTCCGCCAGTGTTTGTAGGGGACCATGGTGAAGACGCCACAGATGGAGCCCAGCAGATCGTTGGCCCGCCGGGAAGGCAAAAAGGAGTTATGGCCACAGTCATGCTGGATAATGAAGATGCGCACCAGAAAGCCGGCCACCGGGAAGGCCAGGAGCAAGGTCAACCAGTAGCCCACCTGCAGGCTCAGGTACAGGGCGATCCAGCCCAGGAGCAGGCCGCCAAAGGAGTTGAGCACCTGCCACCGGGCCTGATTCACATCCGGTTTGGCATAGCGCGCGACTAATTTTTGCCAGCCGGTGTAGGTGGCTCCGGCGGTGGGTTGGGGAGTTCGGGATGAATCTTTGATTGTTTGCTGCATTGTTTTCTTCTGCTTTCTGTCACTCTATTTGCCCAAAAAGAAAGGCCGCCGCTTCTCTTCGAGAGAACGGTGGCCTTTGACTTGCGGCAAAGGGGGGACCCAGGCTACTCTTCAGGAAACGTATATCTGACCTGCAGCATAGCTTACAATGGGCATTCTGTCAAAGGCAGAAGTTTTGCCGTATATTGCCCGGGTATTTCCCGCGCACCGGGGGCAACCGTGGCTGACGCTTTCTGTGCTATACTATAGCCCAGGTTATGCAAACTTCGGAATTCATGGGGTGCCAGATTGGGGTGCCCGATCGACCGAGACGAAAAAAACGAAAAAGAAGCGAAAACGAGCGTATCTATGCAGGAATTTCAACAAGTCTGTCTGATCAGCTTTGAAGGAGAAGTCATCCATCGCGGGAAGGGGACCCGACGCCTGTTCCAGCGCCGTACCCTGGAAAACCTCCGGCTGGCCATTCGCGAACACGGCTTTCAGGCGGAGGTGGTCCCCTCCTTTGCCAAGCTGGAGGTGCGGGGCACCTTTGACCCCCATGTGCTGGCCCGGGTTTTCGGCGTGAAGACCTGTGCCGTCGCCCTGCGCGCCCACATCCAGGACCTGGACGATGTGGTGGCTGCTGGGGAGGCCATCTGGCGGGATCGGGTGGCCGGAAAGACCTTCGGCGTCCGCTGTAAGCGGGTAGGGCGCCATCCATTTCGCTCCCAGGATGTGGCCGAAGTGTTGGGGGCCCGGCTCAACGCCTATGCTCGGGGGGTGAACCTGACCAATCCAGATATCTGGGTGGAGATTGAGGTGCGGGAGGAGCACGCTTACTTCGTGACTGAACGTATTCCCGGGCCCGGCGGCCTGCCCCTGGGCATTGGGGAGGATGCACTGGTCCTCTTCTCCGGCGGCCACGACTCGCCCGTGGCTGCCTGGCACCTGGCCCGGCGGGGCAACCAGCCCCACTTCCTGCACCTGGCCTTCGGCGGCCTGGCCGAAGCCCGGCCTGTGGTTCAGGTCGCCCAGCACCTGTACCGACACTGGCTGGTGGGGACGCGGCCCGTCTTCCGGGTGGCACCTTTTGCCCCGGTGGTGGCCGAATTGATCGAACATATTCCTTCAGCCCTGCGCCAGGTCGCCTTGCGGCGGGCCATGTACCAGGCCGGGGAATACCTGGCCCAAAAACTGGGCTGCCAGGCCCTGGTGACTGGCGAGGTACTCTCCCAGGCCACCAGCCAGACCCTGCACAACATCGCCATTGAAGAGGCCGGGATCGACCTGCCCATCCTGCGGCCGGTGCTCTCCCTGAGCAAGGAAGAGATCATGCAGCAGGCCCAGGCCATTGGCACCTACGAACTCTCCCTGCAGGTAAACGAGCTCTGCTCTATCGCCCAGGGGCCGGTCTCGCCCCGGGTGAAGCGGGAAGAGTTCTTCCAGGCCTATGCCGCCGTTGACCCCGCCGTCATCCACGCCGCCGTCGATCAGGCCATCGAGATCGACCTGAACCAGCCCCTGGAACAGCTGGAAAGCCTGTTGGAGGACGACATCCCCACCATCGGCCACATTCCCCAGGATGCCCTGGTGGTCAGCATGTTGCCCGAAGGCACCCGGTTGCCCCAGGCCATTCCCATGGACCGCTTTGAGGCAGATGAGGTGACGGACAACCGGCCGGTGATCCTCATGTGTCGCTATGGCCTGACCAGTATGGGGCTGGCCGCGGAGTTACGCCGCCGGGGTATCAACGCCTACAGCTTCGATGGCGGCTATGAGCGCTACCGGGAGCTCCAGGAACGGTCCGGGGCGGCCGAGCCCCGGGGGTAATTGGAGCCACAGATGACACCACAGACGCCACAGTGGACTACAGATGCAGCGCTATCTGTGGCTCTACTGCAAAAAGCCCAAACAGGACGCTGACCCATGCCAATGAAACACTACATGCCCCGCCGAGGGTGGCCGAACTACCTGCTCGAGGTGGTGGAACAGGCCCAGCCCGGCGACACCATCGTCGTTCACACCACAGCCCAGCAGGAAGCCATCCAGAATCTGCTGCGGAACCGGAATATCGATCACATCCAGGTTCAGTTAGACAGCCGGTTTCACGCCTGGGTGGTCGGCGACCTCTCCAACCCCCAGGAAGTGGCCGAGCGACTCTTCCGACGCATTCGGGAGCTGGCAGGCAAGAATGTGAAGGATGAGGATGAGAGCCCGGAAGAAGGGGATGGCTCCCCCCACTCGTAAAGTTTGGCGTAAATACCACGGCCGAAATTCCGGGTGCCCTCTGGGCGCGCTCCCTCTGGTGGATACCATCGGCGAATTTCTGCCAGGATTTACGATTCTGTGAAGGGAAGGAAAGCCGGTCCGAAAACGTGGGTCTGCAAGCATGCAATGCATGTGCAGGCCTGGGCAAGATTGAGCTCTGTCGACAGACGAAACGGTGGGCTCGGGGAGCTCGGTAATGTTACCGGAAATATTCCCGGTAACATTACCGGATAATATGCACGAAAAGGGCGTTTGTGTCAAAATGGCAATGACACGGATTTATCTCTCCTGCTTGACAGCCAGAGAATCCAGGTTGTATAGGGGTGGTAAAGTTTAGCAGGCGTGTGGAGGCCAGGCCTCTGCTACGGCCGGACCAGCTCACCCGTACGCGCGGAGCGGTACAGGGCCAGGACGCTGCGCAGGAACTGGCGACTCAAGCTCAGGGGCACCACCGGGTCCGCGCCGTCCAGCACGCAGGCTTCCATGGCCTGGACCTCACAGAGGTAGGGGTCCACCGCCTGGGTGATGATTTCCTCCTGGCTGCCGTCCAGGCCGGTGAAGATCATGCGGCTGTCCTGCCCCCGCAGGCCAGGCTTCCATGGCTCTGGAATGTGCAAAATCCCCTTGTCACCCACGATGTAGGCCGCCTCTCGGAAGGGGGTGCGGAAGCTGGAGGAGATCTGGGCGACCGCTCCGTTGGCAAAGTGCATCTGCCCCCGCATGGACACATCCACCCCGCTTTCCCCTTCGATCTGGCTGGCCCACACCGCCACCGGCACGCCCGCACCAATCATGACGATGGCCATGCTGTTGGGATAGACACCCACATCCCACAGGGAGCCGCCGGACAGGGCTGCATTCAGGCGAATGTTCTGCGCGTTTTCCGGCGGCAGGTAGAAGTGGAACCAGCTGTTCACCTGCTGGACCTGGCCCAATCGTCCCTCCTGGATCAGGGCCAGCGCCCGGCGAGTCTGGGGGTGGTGGAGGTACATGAAGGCCTCGAAGATGGTGACCCCGTTGAGCCGGGCCGCGGCTTCCACCTGATCCAGCTCCTCGATGCTCACGGTGATGGGCTTTTCACACAGGACATGCTTGCCCGCGTCGGCCGCTTTCACCGTCCACTCCGCATGGAGCGCATTGGGCAGCGGGTTGTAGATCACGTCCACATCCGGGTCGGCCAGCAGTTCCTCATAGCTGCCGTAGGCTTTGGGGATCCGCTCCTGGGCTGCGTAGGCCCGGGCCCGCTCCAGATCTCGGCTGGCCACTGCCACCAGCTCGCTGCGCGCCGAATGGCGAATGGGACCCAGCAGCGCACTGTTGATCCGGGCCGTGGACAGGATACCCCAACGGATTTTATCTGCCATGAATCGATCCTTTCTAGATGGGTGGCCGGCGGACGCCGGGACCTGTGGTAAACTGGTACAGGCTGGCATCCATGACTCTCCTGCAAAAAGGGTTTCGCAGCATGTAGCAACTCGCGAAAAAGTGCGAAATAGGTAGAATAGGGGAAGACGTGTACTTCCTCCCTAGCCAACCTGGTCAACGCCATGTTTCGAAAGAAC
>NZ_VIGC02000041.1 GCF_006569185.2 Litorilinea aerophila
GGCGGCGTGCGCATCCTCAGATGCAACTCCGCCTGGCCCGGTATCTGAGGATGCCGACTCCGCGTCGAAACGGGAACCAGTAAATCCCGGCAGAAATTTGCCGACAGGTTCCACCAGATGTAGTGCGCCCAGAGGGCACCCGGAATTTCTGCCGTGGTATTTACGCCAGACTGTAATCGCGTGTTTTCTGGCCAATATCTTCTTGACCCAATGTCTTCAGGAGAGAAACCAACAATGACTTTGGAACGCATCCTGTTCGATGACCTTGAGATCGGCGAGATTGCCATGGAGCTGGACTACGAGCCGCCCCAAGAAATTGTGCGCTGGGGGCTCGAAACCTTTGGCGACCGGGTGGCCATCGTCTCCTCCTTGCAGATCGACACCATGGCCATCCTGGACATGGCCTACCAGATCAACCCCAACGTCCGGGTGATCACCGTGGACACCTGGCGCCTGCCCGAAGCCACCCTGGAATTCCTGGACGAGGTGCGGGCCCACTACCCCCAGGCCCGGTGGGAGGTCCTCACCCCGGACGCCCAGGAGGTGGAGACCATGGTGGAGCGCCACGGCGCCGACCTCTTCTACAAGTCCGTCTCCCTGCGCTTCCTCTGCTGCCACATCCGCAAGGTACGGCCCCTGGTTCGGGCGCTCCAGGGGCTGGACGCCTGGTTTACGGGCCTGCGCCGGGACCAGTGGGCTTCCCGTTCGGCCATCAAGAAGGTGGAGCTGGACCACGACCACGGCGGTATCGTCAAGCTCAACCCCCTGGCCGACTGGACCGAGGAGGAGGTCTGGGCCTACCTGGAGGAGAACGGCGTGCCCGTCCATCCCCTCTATGCCCAGGGCTACACCAGCATCGGCTGCGCCCCCTGCTCCCGGCCCATCCAGCCTGGCGAGGACAAGCGGGCCGGCCGCTGGTGGTGGGAACAGGACGCACCCAAGGAGTGTGGCATGAACTGCCCCATCGAGACGGGCGGCTTCGAGCATGAGGCGGAGATCATCCTGGCCCAGGCCCACGGCGATGGGGGAGCCGAGACCTCGTATCTGGCCGGCGTTCGCCAACGCAACGGCCACCGGGTCTAACGCCTATGGAAGCCTTCATCCCGTACATCCAGGCCGTGGGCCGGGGCGAAAAGCTCAAGCGAGACCTGACCTGTGACGAGGCGGAAGAGGCCATGCGCCTGATCCTGGCCGGGGACGCATCCCCGGCCCAGGTGGGCGCCTTCCTGGTCAGCCAGCGGGTGAAAGGCGAGAGCGCCGAGGAGATCGTGGGCTTCACCCGGGCTGCTCGAGCCTTCGCCCAGCAGATTGCCCCCCGGGTGGAAGGGCTGATGGACCTGGGCCTGCCCTACGACGGCAAGGTCAAAACCCTGCAACTGGCGCCGGCGGCCGCGATAGTCCTCGCGGCCGCCGGGCAGCCGGTGGTATTCCACGGCGCGCCCGATGTGCCCACCAAGCGGGGGGTGGGACCGGCCGAGGTGTTGGCGGCCCTGGACATCCCGGCTGACCTGCCGCCGGAGGTGGTGGAGCGCCAGGTCGAGGAGGTGGGGATCGGCTTCCTCTACGCGCCCCGCTTCATCCCGGCCTGGCATGCCCTGACACCCATCCGGCAGCAGTTCGGCCTGCGCACCGCGTTGAACACAGTGGAGAAATTCCTCAACCCGGCCAATGCACCGCTGGTGGTGGCCGGCTTTTTCCACATGGGCTACCTGCAGCGCATGCGGCTTGCCCTCCAGGCCCTCTTCGGGCAGGGCTGGATCATCCAGGGGCCGGAGGGCTCCATCGAGTGCCCGCCAGGGCGGGCCACCCGGGTGCTGTCTGCAGATCCGGCGGCCGATCCCCTGGTCATCGACAGCCAGGCCCTGGGGCTGGAGGGCCGCGGGGAACTGGCCGCCCCAGGCGAGCCCGCTGCGCACGCCCGCCTGCTGCACCAGCTCCTGGCTGATCCTGCCGGGGCTGAACGGGCGGATGCCCTGCGCTTCGCCAGGGATACGCTCTTCCTCACGGCAGGGCTGCTGCTCTTCCTGGGGGGACGGGCCGTTGACCTGGCCGCTGGCGTGGAACTGGCCCGACAGACGGTGGAGCAAGGGGCCGCGCTGGAGCGCCTGCAGGCGTGGCAGGCCCTCTGCCGTGCGGCGACGGTTGGGGGCTGATCCGCCCGCCCGGGCAATTTCGCGCCACGGGCCAGGATCGTCTAGAATCACCCCCTGCCAGACGGCATCAGAACCTGTCTAACGCACGAAGGAGTAAACCATGTCCCTGTACGAAGAACTGATGAAAGCGAACGAGCACTACGCCGCATCCTTCGACCGCAGCAGCCTGACCGCGCCGCCAGCCCGGAAGCTGGCCGTGGTGGTCTGCATGGACGCCCGCCTGACGGTAGAGGAGTTCCTGGGGCTGCGCACGGGCGATGCCCATATCATCCGCAACGCCGGGGGCGTCGTGACCGAGGATGCCCTGCGTTCCCTGATCATTTCCCACAAGCTCTTGGGCACCCGGGAATTTCTGGTCATCAACCACACCGACTGCGGCATGCTCACCTTCAAGGATGAGGATCTGCGTCGGCGGCTGGCCGAAGAGACCGGCGCCGATGCCAGTGAGCTGGAGTTCCACGCCTTCGACGATCTGGAAGCCAACGTCCGCGCCCAGGTTCAGAAAATCAAGGATAGCCCCTTCATCGCGGACGACGTGGTGGTGCGGGGCCTGATTTACGACGTCAAGACGGGCCGGTTGCGGGAGGTAGCCTGACGTGCACATGGGGGCGGGCTGAGGGCCCGCCCCCGCTGTGCCTACAGGAAAGGACGTCGGTTTCCGTAGGTGCGGTTTTTAACCGCACGATGATGCCAGATCCAGGCGGGTGAAGGAAAGGCGACGGAAGCGCAGCTGCGAGCTGCGCCTACGGGGAAGAACGTCGGCGTACCCGTTGCATCCAATCCGGGCGGATGGCGGCCCTTGCCGTAGGTGCGGTTTTTAACCGCACGATGATGCCCGATGTCACCAGGCCCCCACGGATGCCGGTACTCCGTAGATTTGGCCACCTTCGGCGGGCCGGAGACCCGCCCTCCGTCCCCGTAGCATCCGACCCGCGCCAATGGCGTTCCTGTCCTGTAGGGGCGGGGCTTGCCTCGCCCGATGGTGCTCCGGCGGGCCGGCGTCACAGCAGCGGATTCCAGCGCAGGGAAAGGCCCACGGCCAGGACGGTCAGAAGGGCGCCCAGGCCGGCAAAGGCCGCGCTCACCTCGGTGGTCTCGTGACGGGTGATCAGGTAGGTGGGCAGGCTGCGGAAGACGTCGTGGAGCTCGCCGGCACTCTCCGCCGAGTAGTACTCGCCCCCGGTCATGTCCGCAATCTGGATCAGCGTCTCTTCGTCGATACCCCGGCGGAAGCGCCCGCCGCCCCCGCCAAAGCCAAAGCCCCCCACGAAGGGCTCGTAGCCGTCGAAGGCCCCACAGTCCATCCGCCCGCCCGTGGCCGTGCCAAAACCGATGGTGTAAACCCGGATGCCCCGGTCCACCGCCTGCTGGGCCGCGTCCAGGGGGAGAACACCTGCGTTGCTGGCGCCGTCGGTCAGCAACACGATGATATCCGGCGCGTAGGCACCGGGCACCACCGGCGTCACCGGCGGGTCGCTGCTGCGGCGCTGGGCTGGGGCCACGTTGGGGTCCACCTCCGCGATGGCGTCGATGGCCTCCAGGATGGCGCTGCCCACGGCCGTGCGGCGCCCCGTCAGCAGGCTCTGGATCACATCCCGCAGCACCCGCTTGTCGGCCGTGGGCGGGTGTACCATCTCCGCGAAGCCGGCAAAGGCCACCACGCCGATCTGGGTGCCGGGCGGCTGGCTGTCCACAAATTCGATGGCCGCGTTCTTGGCTGCCTGGAGCCTGTTAGGCTCGATGTCGGTGGAGCACATGCTGCGGGAGACGTCGATGGCCAGGATGATGGCCGTCTGATTGGTGGGCATGGCCACCACCGCCACCGGCCGGCTCATGGCCACGATCAGGCTGGTCAGGGCCGCCAGTAGCAGGGCAAACGGCACATGGCGTCGCCAGCGGGACTGTTGGGGCAGGGCAGCCCGCACCAGGGAGAGGCTGGAGAAGCGCACGGCAAAACGCTGCCGTCGGCGCAGCATCCACCAGTAGGCATAGATGGCCAGCGGAATCAAGGCCAGCAGCCCCAGAAACCAGGGCCAGAGTAAGTGCATGGAACACCTCCTTCTTCACGGCACACGGCCGAACCACAGCATGGAGAGCGCGCCGCCGCTCAGGATCATCAACAGGGCCGCGCCGGCAAACAGGAAGGTGAGCTCGGTGCGGTCGGGCCTGGTGACCAGTTGCAGATCCAGGTTTTCGTAGATGGCGCTGAGCTCTTCCTCGTCCTGGGCGTTGTAATACTCGCCCTGGGTCATTTCGGCGATGGCCTGGAGCATGGCTTCGTCCAGCCGGGTGTGGAAAAGCAACCCCTCGACCTCGATGGTAGTGCCGGCGGAGCTGCCGATGCCGATGGTGTAGATGCGCACGCCCCGATCTGCCGCGATCTGGGCCGACTCCAGGGGGTCGGGCGGCGCGGTATTTTCGCCGTCGGTGAGCAGCACAATCACCGCGGAGCGGTAGCTGCCCGGTGGGGCCGGTGTGGGCGTGGGGATGGGCGTGGGCGTCAGGTTGCTGTAGACCGCGCCGCTGGGCTCCGGCGTGGCGAAGATGGTGTTGAGCGCGGTCAGGATGCCCGAAGCCAGGGAAGTCCCCCGTTCGGGCTGGAGCCGGTGCAGGGTGGCCAGCACCGCCGCCCGGTCGGTGGTGGGGGGCTGGACGGTGAAACCGCTTTCGCTGAAGGCCACCACGCCGATCTGGACGGTGGCGGGCTGGCGCTCCACAAATTCGATGGCCGCGGCCCGGGCGGCCTCCATGCGGCTGGGCTGCAGATCGTCGGCCGCCATGCTGCCGGACACGTCGAAGGCCAGCATGACGATCCCTTCCAGCCGGGGGAGGCTCAGCTCGGCTTCCGGGCGGGCCAGCCCAATGCAGAGGAGGGTCACCCCCAGCAGAAAGAGGCCGTAGGGCAGGTGGCGACGCCAGCCCGGGCGCTGCCCCTGGGCTGTCTGCACCAGACCCAGCGCTCCCCGGGCCGCCAGGATCTGCTCCCGCCGCCGTTGGATGCGCATGTAGTAGAAGGCTAGCGCCGGCACCGCCAGCAGACTCGTCAGCAGATAGGGCCAGATGAAGGTCATGCTCACCCCGATGAATTAAGACCGGGTGACCGGGCGAACCGGGTGGGTAATAACCCGATCCCCAATCACCTTTTCACCCCGCCGCCCCCAGTTTTCGCCGTTGCTTGCGCAGGGAAGCAAAACGCACGATGGCCCGCACCAGGTCCTCCTCCGTGGAGAGGGAGAGGGGATCCACCCCTGCCCGCTTGAAGGCCTCGGCCAGCTCGACCTCCCGGCGCTGCGCCAGCTCCGCGTATGCCTCCCGAAAACGGCGATCCCCCGTGTCCACCAGCAGTTGCTCCCCCGTCTCCGCGTCTTCCATCACCACGAGTCCCACGTCGGGCAACTCCCGCTCCCGGGGATCCCACAGGCGGATGGCCAGCACCTCGTGGCGACGGCTGAGGAGCTTGAGGGGGCGTTCCCAGCCGGGCGCGCTGATGAAGTCGGAGACCACAAAGAGGAGGGAGCGCCGCTTGATGGTGTTGAGCCCGCTGTTGAGCAGTTGGGCCAGCTCGGTGAAGGGCGCCCGGGGCAGTTTGGGCTGGCGCAGCAGCTCGTGGAGCAGCCGCAACACCTGGATGCGCCCGCCCCGGGCCGGTATCACCTGCCGCACCCGGTCCCCGTAGAGGATGGCGCCCACCCGGTTGCCGTGGCGGGTCAACAGCCGGGCCACCGTGGCCACGAAATCGATCAGGATCGCCCGCTTCTGCCGTTCCAGCGTACCAAAATCCATGGACGGGCTCAGATCCAGCAGGAACCAGGCCGTCAGCTCCCGATCTTCCGTGTACTGGCGCACGTAGGGCGTGTCCATGCGCGCGGTCACGTTCCAGTCGATGTAGCGGATATCGTCCCCGGGCTGATATTCCCGCAGGTCGGCCAGGTCTACGCCGTAGCCGTAGAAAAGGGTGCGGTAATCGCCCTGGAGCAGGCCATCCAGCCGCCGGATCACGTGCCACTCCAGCCGGTGCAGGATGTGCTCCGGCGTGGCTGTGACCGGGGGCGTGGCCATGCCCTTACCGGACGCCCCGGGCCCTGATCTGCTCATGGACCGATACCTCCGGCAGTGGAATGCGAGCCAGGATTTGGTCCAGCAGGTCGTCTGCGCTCACGTTGTCGGAGAGCGCCTCGTAGGAGAGGACCAGCCGGTGGCGAACCACATCGTGGACCATGTCCCGCACGTCCTGGGGCAGCGCATACATGCGGCCCCGCATGAAAGCCAGGGCCCGGGCGGTCAGGATCAGGTTGATGGAGGCCCGGGGGCTGGCCCCAAAGGTGATGTAGGGGGCCAGCTCCGCCAAGCCCACTTCCCGGGGCTGCCGGGTGGCGCCGACCACCTTCACCGCGTATTCGATCAGGGCCGGATCCACGTAGACCTGGTCCACCTCCTGTTGGAGGGCCATGAGCTGATCCGTGGTCAGCACTCGCTGCACGGCCTGGAGGGCGCCGGTCATGCGCTCCACGATGACGAACTCCTCGGTGAAGGAGGGGTAGCCCACCAGCACCTTGAGCATGAAGCGATCCACCTGGGCCTCAGGCAGGGGGTAGGTGCCCTCCACCTCGATGGGGTTCTGGGTGGCCAGCACCAGGAAGGGCTGGGGCACCGGGTAGGTCTCCCGCCCGATGGTCACCTGGCGCTCCTGCATCACCTCCAGCAGCGCGCTTTGGACCTTGGCCGGCGCCCGGTTGATTTCGTCCGCCAGGAGCAGGTTGGTGAAGACCGGGCCGAAGGAGGTGTTGAAGTCGCCTGTCTTCTGGTTGTAGATGCGGGTGCCCACCAGGTCGGCCGGCACCAGGTCCGGCGTGAATTGGATGCGCTTGAACTCGCCGCCGATGGCCTGGGCCAGGGTCTTGATGGCCATGGTTTTGGCCAGCCCCGGCACCCCTTCCACCAGGATGTGACCCCGGGCCAACAGGGCCACGATCAGCCGCTCCAGCAGGTGATCCTGGCCGACAATGATCTTTTTGACCTCGTAGAGCAGGCGCTCGATGATGAGGTTCTTGTCGCCGTCGAGGGGGGGTGGAGTGGTCATGGTTGGTGTTTTTCCTGGTAGGTAGTGGATTGGTAGTTGGTAGACGGTAGTTGGTAGACGGTAGACGGTGGTCGTGGTGGGGCCAGGGTGCGCATAGTCATTGACGGACTGTGCACCACCCAAGGCGTAACCGTTGGCCCGTGCCCGTCTTCGCTAATAGGGCGGGATCTCGCCCCCGCCGCCGGCGGCTACGGTGATGGGCACGGCAAAGCCGATGCCGATGAAGAAATTCTCGTCGGTGGGATTGGCCAGCCCGGTGACGATGCCGACGACGTGGCCTTCCCGGTTCAGGAGCGGCCCGCCGGAGTTGCCCGGGTTGACCGCCGCGTCGAACTGGATCAGCCCTTCCAGCGGTGGCCCTCCGTTGGGCGGCCGGAAGGTGCGGTCGAAGCCGGAGATGATGCCCGCGCTCATGGAGCCGTACAGCCCCAGGGGATGACCCACCACGTAGGCCTCGTCCCCCACCTGCATGGCCCGGGGATTGCCCAGGACGGCCGGCACGATCACCCCCGGCAGGCGGGCCGGGCTGAGCAGCGCAATGTCCAGCTCCGGCCGGGCCGAGACCACCTGCGCCGGCGAGGCGGTGCCGTCGGCAAAGGTCACGGTGATGGCCAGGGAGTTGGTGACCACGTGCAGGCTGGTGAGGACGCTGGCGTTGGCATCGATGACCACGCCGCTGCCCAGGCCCGCGCCATGTTGGGCCTCGCCCTCTGTCCCTTCGCCCGGCGTTTCCACCTGGACCAGCACCAGGGAGGGCCGAATGACCTGGTACACGTAGGAGGAATACGCCGGCATGGGCGTGGCCGATGCCATGGCCTGGACCACGGTTTCGTTGACGTCGTTGATGGAGAGGGGTTCAGGCGGCGGGAACAGGTGGTTGTAGATGCCCAGCGCGGCCAGGGTGATCAACACGCCCAGCAAGGTGGGCGCGGCACGCTGTATGAGGTTGCGAAAGCGATGGAGGCTGCGTTGCCAGGCGTAGAACCGATTGGCAGCCGATTCGTCCATGTGGCCATTGGTGGAACTACGATCCGCTCCAGGTGGGGCATTGGGCCCGTATGGGGTATTATATCATCGATATCGCGTGCAAAATATGAAGATTTCATGTGAATTTTTCTGTGGATGTTCCAATGACTGCAACCCGGCGTTGCCTGCCGGAATGGACGAGGAGGGCACCTTTGCAGCTACGTCTTCTGGCCCCAGAGTTCGCCGTCTGTCGTCTGGACCAACACGCCGCCATCCCTGGCTGGGCCACGGCCGGCCCTTTCTATGCCATCACCCGCACCGGCCGTGAACTCTCCATCGTCTGTCCGGCGGAACAGGTGCCCCAAGAGGTACACTGCCAGCGGGGATGGCGCTGCCTGGAAGTGGATGGCCCCCTGGATTTCAGCCTGATCGGCGTGCTGGCCTCCCTGACGGCGCCCCTGGCCCAGGCTGGGGTCAGTGTGTTTGCTCTCTCCACCTACGACACCGACTACCTGATGGTTCAGATATCCAACCTCGACCGGGCCATTACGGCCCTGGCAGCCGCCGGTCACATGGTCCATCCAGAGTGATATCCAACCCCTCACCACAGGAAGGCAACATGTCGACTGAATCCACGTTCCAATCCACCGAACCCATGCCCCTGCCCCCGGACTTCAACCCGGAGACCCTCATGGTGGCCAAGACCACCGAGTATGGGCTCTTCCACGAGGTTCGCCGGGCGGCACGCCTGGCCGCAGATCTGGTGGCCCATGGTACGCCCCAGGACTGTGCCCTGGCTGCCCGCATTCTGGAGGCGGTGCTCCGCTGCCAGGAGCGGGATCCCCGGGATCCCCACCATGGCAACTTCTACTGGATGCGGGAAGACGACCATGTGGAGGACCTGAACGCGGTGGAGTTTGTGCTGGAAGCCCTCCTCCCCATGATGATCCGTCACGAGGACCGGCTTCCTGCCGAGATTCGATCCGCTGTGCGGGAAGCCATCCGCCTGGGGCTGGCGGAGATCCGGCGGCTGGATGTGCTGGTGGCCTACACCAACATCGCCGTGCTGGACATCTTGAACACCTGTCTGGGAGGCGAATATTTGGGCGATGAGGCCCTGGCCCGTCGAGGCTACGAAAAGCTGGCCGCGTGGATCGCCTTTACCAACCGGTCTGGCCACCCCATGGAGTACAACAGCCCCACCTACACCGCCGTCACCTTGCGGGCCCTCAAGCGGTTGACGGACCTGGTGCGGGATGAGGCCACCCGGCAGCGGGCCCGGGCCATGGCCGCTCGTCTGGCCCTGAGTGTGGCCCTTCACATCCACGCCGGAACGGGGCGCTGGGCTGGACCCCACGGCCGGGCCTATCAGCCGTCGGTGGTCTGCGAGACGCCGCCGGAGGTGGAGATGTTGCAGGCCTGGATCGAAGATGGCACCGTGCCCGCCTGGGTGGGCCAGCTCCTGGCCGAGCGGCCGGCCGTCTACCAGGTGACCGAGACGGCCGAGGCCAGCCGGGACCTGGCCTTGACCACCTTTCTTACCCCCGAGTTTGCCCTGGGCACAGCCAGTGCCAGCTTCCATCCCCAGGCCAATGTCTGCATCGCCCACGTTCGACGTCCCCGCTCTGAACAGGACCCGGCCGGCTGCGGCGTCTTCTACACCCGCTATCTGTTCGATGAGAAATGGTTCGGCGACGCGTATCACCCTACCGACCGGACCAAAACCCGCAACCTGCCGGATGAGGGGAGCTTCGTGGGCGTGCAGCGGCGCAATCAGGCCCTGTGCGTCTACGGGCTGGCGGGCCGCAGCCAGTTCCACAGCGCCAAGGCCGCACTCATCTGGACCCGGCGCGCAGCCCTGGACCAGATCTGGGTGGATGGGCAAGAAGTGTCCACACTGCCGGTGACCATCCCGGAGGGCGCGACCGTGGTGGTAGCCAGCGGCGATGCCTACGTGGCCATCCACCCCTTGAGCCGCACCGCCCTGGGCAAGGAGGCGCCGGCGCGCCTGGTGGAGCGGGATGGCGACCTGGTGCTGGAGCTGTACAACTACCGGGGGCCCGAGAAGCGCTTCTGGGAGCTCAACTGGCCGGGCGCGTTCTACAAGGGGCGCCCCATCTGTGCCTTCTACGTGGAAGTGGCTCCTCGTAGCGCGTATCCAGAAGCGGCGGACTTTGCCGCGGCCATCCATGCCGGGGAATTCGCCGAGACGCTGGAACCCGCTTTCACCTATCCGGCCGAGGGAGAGCGCCGCTACACGGTGGCCTACCGGCGAGCAGGTCAAGAACTGGGGCTCTCAGTGGACCTGATGCAATGGCGGCTTCTGGGTCGTTGGACCGAAGCCGGGCCACTGGGTTGGCCCATGCTGGAGGGGGAATTTGTCCGGCAGGCGGCCGAGGGCACGGTGGAAGTGGCCGGGGCACGCCTCAGCGCCGACGGTGGACCCCTCTGGCTGGTCAGTTTGCCGGAATCCCGCCGGTGGATTGGGGGCTATCTGGGCCTGGGACCCACCAGCCTGCATCTGGCCACCCCAGAGGGCGAGATCACCCGTAGCGTCGACGGCCCCGACGTTCTGGTGTGGGAAGCGGGGCATCCATCCGCGTGAGATCGGCCACTAGCGGGGCTGGCATTTCCGGGGGTACGCCTCAGAAGGGAGAAGGAATGGGGCGTACCCCCGGCGTTTTGGTGGCTTTGATGCGACTGGCCAACCCGTGATATACTGAGGACAGGCCGACGGCGGCAGACACCGCTCCCCGGTGCCGCTGTTGACTCCGTCCATGCCCGTTTCAGTTTCATCCAGCTACCCAACCATTTGACCCTGCCGTCTTCATTGCTCCCTGCTGTAGCCGTGCATGCCCAGGGCAGCCCCGTCCCATGGAGAGGCCACCGCAACCGTTGGATCCCCCCTTACGCTGTCGGTTTCCGCTGCGGCGTAGTCCGCCGGGAGCGGACCTGTCGGCATTTAAGATCCGTGTGCTCCCATATCATCCACATTTCACCCACATCCCCAATGAGAACCAAGGAGGTTTAAGATGTCCCTGTCCAACAAGCGGGTAAGCAGGCGTCAGTTCCTGGTCACCTCATCGGCTGCGGTCGCCGGGCTGGCCCTGAGCGCCTGTGGTACTGCGGGCCCGGCTCCAGAGGTTGCTCCCCCTGCCGCGGAGGCGCCACCAGCCGCAGCCGCCGAACCGGCGGTCGCCGGCCAGCGTTTCAAGGAGGCGCCCATGTTGGCCGAGCTGGTCAAGGCCGGCCAACTTCCCCCCGTGGATGAACGGCTCCCCAGCCAGCCCATGGTGGTGGAGGTGGTGGATCAGATCGGCACCTACGGCGGCACCTGGCGTGGCGGCACGGCGGAGGTCAACGGCAATTTTTACATCCGCAACGGCGGCTACCAGCAGCTCCTGCGCTGGACACCCACCTGGGATGGCATTATCCCCAATCTGGCCGAGTGGGTGGAAGCCAACGACGAGGCCACCGAGTTCACCTTCAAGCTGCGGGAGGGCATCCGCTACTCGGACGGCGAGCCGCTGACCGCGGACGACATCCTCTTCTGGTACGAAGATGTCCTCATGAACAGCGAGCTCACGCCGACGGTGCCCAAGTGGCTCACCCGCGACGGCGAGCCAGTGGTGGTGGAAAAGGTCGACGATTATACGGTGGTCTTCAAGTTTGCCTCTTCCCATGGCCTTTTCCTCAAAGAAGCTACCCAGACCAACTTCGACCGGAGCTGCCACTATCCGCGGCACTATCTGGAAAAGTATCACCCCAAGTACAATCCGGATATCGAGTCTGTGCTGGAAGAAGAGGGCTATTCCAACTGGGTGGAGCTCTTCGGTACCAAGTCGGAGCCCCATTTCAACAAGGATCTGCCCGTGTTGCGCCCCTGGCTCTTCAAAAATAGCCTGGGCGAGGCCACGGCCCGGGTGGAGCTGGAACGGAACCCGTATTTCTGGAAGGTGGATGCCGAGGGCCAACAACTTCCGTACATTGACCGCTATGTGGTGGACATCGTTTCGGATGTGGAGGTGCTGGTGCTCAAGGCCCTCAACGGCGAGCTGGACTATCAGGAACGCTTCATCTCTGCGCCCAAAAACAAAGCCGTCCTCTTTGACAACATGGAACAGGGCGGCTACCACTTCTACGATCTGACGCCCACCACTGTCAACGAGATGATCATCCAGTTCAACCTGAACTGCACGGACCCGGTCAAGCGGGAGATCTTCCGCAATAAAGACTTCCGCATCGGCCTCTCTCACGCCATCAACCGCCAGGAGATCATCGACGTGGTGCACATCGGTCAAGGCGAACCCTGGCAGGCCGCGCCCAGGCCGGAGTCCCGCTTCCACCACGAGCGGCTGGCCAAGCAGTACACCGAGTATGATGTGGACCTGGCCAACGAGTACCTGGACAAAACCGGCTGGACCCAGCGGGATTCTGCCGGTTTCCGGATTGGTCCCGACGGCAACCGCATTTCCTTTATTATGGAGATCGACGTGGCTCGCACCACCTACGTGGACGCCCTGGAGCTGATCCGGCGACACTGGGAAGTGGTCGGCGTCGAGATGATCGTCAAGACCATGGAGCGCTCCCTCTGGGAGGAACGCTGTCGCGGCGAGGGGCTGGACTTCCACGCCTCGGCCCATCGTTTCGGTGGCGGCAGCGGCGACGCGGTGATCCTGGATGCCCGTTACTACCTTCCCATGAACAACAACTCCATGTATGCCAAGGCGTGGGCCTGGTGGTACAACGGGAGCAACCCGGAGCTGGCCGAGGAACCGCCCGAGGCGGTCAAGCGGGCCTATGAGCTCTACGATGCCATCGGCCGCACCGCGGACGACCAGGAACAGTTCAACCTGATGATGCAGATCCTGGACATTGCCGCCGACGAGTTTTACTGCATTGGCACCGTGTTGGAGCCCAATGCCTTTGGCGTGGTAACCAACCGCATGCGCAACACTGCGGATGTGATCCCCAACTCCTGGATCTATCCGACGCCGGCTCCTTACAATCCGGAACAGTTCTTCGTGGTGGATGGCTAGGCTGGGAGGGGGCAGGGCTTTGCACCTGAATTGCCCGGTCAGGCCCATCGTCAACCTGGGGCAGGATTTCATCCATGGATGGTAAAAGGCCGTCGGGGCGGGTAACTCCACCCTGGCGGCCTTTTCGCGCCGCAACCTCTTCATGGCCAGGGGCAATTCCGTTTCTCCCTGCATTTGGACCCTGGCCTGGATTCGCCCTACAATGGCCCCTGGCCATTGCCCTCTCAGACGGGCGATGGCCCGCTTTTCGTGGAGACGGAACTTTCGGCAACAGGATGGTCACGCCTTGACGAACGAAACCAATGAAACCGACATCCAGTTGATCCTGGCCTCCGCCAGCCCCAGACGCCGCCAGTTTCTGGCCGAGCTGGGGTTCCAGTTTACTGTCTTGGCGGCGGACATCGACGAGACGCCCCTGCCCGGCGAAGCGCCCGTGGAGCTGGCCCGGCGTCTGGCCGAAGCCAAGGCCCAGGCGGTGGCTCGCCAATGCCGGGAGATGGGCCGCCCCCAGCCCAACGCCGCGACCCTGGTGGTAGCCGCGGACACGGTGGTGGCCCTGGGCGATGTCCTGTTGGGGAAGCCCGAGGACGAGGCGGACGCAACCCGCATGTTGCGAACCCTGCGGGGCCGGCCCCATCAGGTCCACAGCGGAGTCAGCGTCCTGCGCCTGGACGACGGCCAGCAGCGGACCCGGGTCAACTCCACCACCGTCCACATGCGCCATTACAGCGACGCGGAGATCCGGGCCTATGTGGCCAGCGGCGATCCCCTGGACAAGGCCGGGGCCTATGCCATCCAGCACCCCACCTTTGCCCCGGCATCCCGGGTGGAGGGCTGCGTCTCTGGCGTCATCGGACTGCCCCTGGCCGACCTGGTGGCGCTGCTGGCCGACTTTGGCCTGGCCTGGCAAGGTTCATTGCCGACCCTCTGTGGCAGGCACACTTCCTTTCCCTGTTGCCAGCTGGATGGCCAGCCAGAAAGCATTGACAGGGATAGGCCCTCCTGATACACTGCCTGTGGCAGGCTGCCCTGCAGTGGACGGACGGCAGCCTGTGGGCTGTGGAGACTGGAATCTCCCTTGGGAGGATGGTGATTTGGCCAGACGGAAGTACGAGCCAACCTACGAATACGAAGAGTTCGAGGCCGAGTTTGAGTCCCTGGCGGAGGAGCCGCGGCGGGGGCGTAAGCCCAAGCCCAAGAAGGCATCCGCGAACCTGCTGCCGGGCATTGTGATTCGTGCCCGGGGCCACCACTACGACGTGCTGCTGGACGCCCCGGACGAGGCAGCCCAGAGCGGAACCCAGGATGGCAGGGCCGGCGACACAGTATTGCTCTGTGAAGTGCGGGGGCGGCTCCTGCTGGAGAAGGGGCGGGATACCCTGGTGGCCGTGGGCGACCGGGTGTGGGTGATGCCCCACGGCAAGGGCCGGGGCTGGATCGAGCGCATCGAAGAGCGCCACAGCGTCCTCAGCCGCCAACAGCCCGGCACCACGGTCCCCGCCGAGGACGTGATCCTGGCCAACCCGGATCAGGCCCTGGTGGTCTTCGCCGTGGCCCAGCCCGAGCCCCACCTGCGCATGCTGGATCGCTTCCTGGTCATCGCGGAGGCCAACGAGCTGCCCGCCATCATCTGCGCCAACAAGATCGATCTCACCGGCGAAGCGCAGGCCCGGTCCCTCTTCCAGCCCTACGAAGAGATCGGCTACCGGGTCATCTACGCCAGCGCCGTCACCCGGGCCGGCATCGACGAGCTCCGGGACCTGCTCCTGGACCGCATCACGGTGGTGACCGGTCCCAGCGGCGTGGGCAAGAGCAGCCTGCTCAACGCCATCCACCCGGACCTGAATTTGCGGACCGGCGACCTGCGGGACTTTCTGGACAAGGGCCGCCACACCACCCGGGCCGCCCAGCTCTTTCATCTGCCCTTCGGCCGACGGACCTTTGTGGCTGATACGCCTGGCATCCGGGAACTGGGCCTCTACGAGATCGACCCGGCCGATCTGGGTTTCTATTTTGTGGATATCAAGCCTTTCGTCAACGATTGTCGCTATCCCAACTGCACCCACGACCACGAGCCGGGCTGTGCGGTCCGGGCCGCGGTGGAGGCGGGCAAGATTCGACGGGAGCGCTACGAGAGTTATCTGCGCCTGTTGCACGGCGACGAATAGGCGACAAATAGGCGGCCGACGTCGTCCCTACGCACCAGCATACTGTTGCCAGAAACGAACCATCATGGTAGACATCCTGACCGATCTGAATCCCCAGCAGGCTGAAGCGGTGCGGACCGTACATGGCCCTGTCCTGGTGCTGGCCGGGCCTGGCTCCGGCAAGACCCGGGTCCTCACCCGGCGCATCGCCTACCTGCTGGAAGAGGCAGGCATCGCGCCCTGGAACATCCTGGCGGTGACCTTCACCAACAAAGCCGCGCGGGAGATGCGGGAACGGGTGGAGGCGCTCCTGGCAGAGAAGTTCGGGCCACCCCTGCCCGGCGGCCCTTCCCGCCTGGGCGGCCTCACCATCGGCACCTTCCACAGCATCTGCGCGCGGGTGTTGCGGGTGGAGACCGAGGCCATCGGCTATCAGCGCAACTGGCTCATCTACGACAGCGCGGATCAGCTCGCCCTGGTGCGGGCCGTGCTGCGGGAGATGAACCTGGACGAAAAGCGCTACAGCCCCCAGGCCATCCGCGTCTTCATCAGCCGCCAAAAGAACGAGCTGATCACCCCTGACGGGTTGCAAACGGCCAGCTACTTCGAAGAGATCGCCGGCCGGGTCTACACCCGTTACCAGGAGGCCCTCCAGCTCAACAACGCCATGGACTTCGACGACCTGCTCATGAAGGTCGTCCTCCTCCTGCGCAGCCGGGAGGATCTGCGCATCAAGTACCAGCGCAAGTGGCAGTATCTGCTGGTGGACGAATTCCAGGACACCAACACGGCCCAGTATGAGCTCTTGCGGCTGCTGGTGAACGAACCGGAGGGAAAGCGGAACCTCTTCGTCGTCGGCGACGAGGATCAGTCCATCTACCGCTTCCGGGGGGCCGATTACCGCAACGTCATGCGCTTCCGGGAGGATTACCCCGAAGCCCGGGTGGTGATGCTGGAGCAGAACTACCGCAGCACCCAGACCATCCTGGATGTGGCCAACGCGGTCATCGCCCACAACCGCAACCGCACCCCCAAACAGCTCTTCACCGAGAACGGCCAGGGCGTGGCCGTGACCGTCTACGAAGCCTACAACGAGGTGGAAGAGGCGGCCTACGTCTGCGACGAGATCGAGCGTCTGGTGGCGGGCCCTCCTGGCGTGCGGGCCTTCGAGCTGGGGGACATCGCGGTCATGTATCGGACCAACGCCCAGAGCCGCGCCCTGGAGGAAGCCTTCGTGGGCCGGCAGCTCAAGTACCGGCTCATCGGCGCCACCCGCTTCTACGAACGGAAGGAGATCAAGGACGCCCTGGCCTACCTGCGCCTGGTCCACAACCCTGCCGACACCGTCTCCCTGGACCGGGTCATCAACGAGCCGCCCCGGGGCATCGGCGTCAAGACCTACGCCGCGCTCAAGGACTGGGCCGCAGACCTGGGCGTGAGCGAATATGTGGCCCTCCAG
Organism: Litorilinea aerophila; assembly: GCF_006569185.2. Lineage (NCBI taxonomy): Bacteria > Bacillati > Chloroflexota > Caldilineae > Caldilineales > Caldilineaceae > Litorilinea > Litorilinea aerophila. The sequence goes on from NZ_VIGC02000041.1 coordinate 16,845, forward strand.
ATCCTCCACCACGGGCCCGAGTATGTCTCCCGGGTGATGGGGATCGCCTTGCCCCGCGTGGCCTACAAGGCCCCTCCCCTGGGCAAACGGGCCGAGAATGCCCTGGTGGAATTTGCCAGCCTGCTGGAAGGGTGGATCCGGCGCAACCAGCAGGGCCACTATGCCAGCGTGGCCGAGCTCCTGGACGCGGTGCTCCAGGAATCGGGATACGTGGCCGCGCTGCGGGATGGCACCGACGAGGGCGAGGAGCGCTTTGCCAACCTCCAGGAGCTGCGGAGCGTGGCTGTGCACTACACCCAGGGCATGGTCACTGCCGACGGTATCCCGCCCGAGACCACTCCCCTGTCCCTCTTCCTGGAAGAGATCAGCCTGGTCAGCGACCAGGATCAACTGGACGCGGCCGATGACGGCAGCCCCGGCGGTGCGGTTACCCTGATGACCCTCCACACGGCCAAAGGGCTGGAGTTCCCGGTGGTCTTCATCGTGGGCATGGAGGATGGCATCCTGCCCCACAGCCGCAGCCTGGAAAGCGAGGACCCCGAGGATATGGACGAAGAGCGCCGCCTCTGCTACGTGGGCATCACCCGGGCCAAGCGCCGGCTCTACCTGGTCCACGCCTTCCGCCGCAGCCTGTGGGGCGGCAGCGAAGTCCAGACCCCCAGCCGCTTTCTGCAGGAGATTCCCCCCCACCTGCTTCGGGGCATGGTGGACCGGCAGAGCCGCCGTGCTGCCGCCTACGAGCGGGCAACCCGGTGGGATGCCGGGCCCGAACGTCAACCGCGCGCGGGTGCTGCCAGAGGGCAGCGTGCCCCGGGCGATGGTCGGCGGCGAGAAGCGGCCGCGGCCACCTACTGGTCTCCCGGCCCTTCGGGCCCTGCCCCCCGCATCCAACGCCCTTCCGCCCGGTCAGCGGAAGCCGAGACCCAATTCAAACGGCGGGACAGCGTGCGCCATGCCCGCTTTGGCGTGGGCACGGTGATTGAAAGCACCCGGGTGGGCGACGATGAAGAGGTCACCGTGGCCTTCCCGGGGATCGGCGTCAAGAAATTGCTGGCTTCCCTGGCCGGCCTGGAAAAACTCTGAAGCGATCCCCATGGCCGAGCAGCCTTCCCAGTCGCCTCCCTGGAGCACCACCACCAAAGCCATTGTGGCCAGCGTGGCCCTGATCTTGCTGGCGCTGATCATCTGGCGTTTTCAGTCCCTGCTGCCGCCGTTGATCATGGCGGCCATCCTGGCCTATCTCCTCAACCCCCTCATCACCTGGCTGACCTCCCACACCCGCCTGTCCCGGGGGCAGAGCGTCTTCCTGGTCTACGGTGCCCTGCTCCTGTTCTGGATCGGTGGGGGCGTGCTGTTGGGCTTTGTGGTGGTGGATCAGGTGGTGAAGCTCAGCCGCGTCCTGCCCGAGCTGATCCCGCGCCTGGTGGACCAGGGCCAGGCTATGTTGCAGGAGTGGAGCAGCCGCACCATCACCATTGGCCCATACCAGTGGAGCCTGGACACGGTACTGCCCGGCCTGGACTGGGCGGAGCTGGCCAACCAGGCCCGGTCCGCCATTCAGTCGGTGGTGAGCCGGGGCGGGCTGCTCATGGCCCAGGCCGTGCAGGCCACGGTCAACACGGTGGGGGTCGGTTTCCTGGTCTTTATCCTCTCCATCTACATCTCCAACGATGCGCCCCGCTTTGCTGCGGCCATCAGTGAGATCGCCCAGCAGCCGGGCTACCGTCACGACGTGGAACGGCTCATGCGGGAGATTGGGCGCATCTGGGATGCCTACCTGCGGGGTCAGGTGCTGCTGGCCCTGGTGATCGGCATCGTGGTGAGCGTAAGCCTGGGCCTCCTGGGGGTGAGCTACGCCCTGGGCCTGGGAGTGTTGGCCGGCCTGTTGGAATTTCTGCCCGTGATCGGGCCGGTGACCAGCGCCGTGGTGGCGGTGTTGGTCGCCCTTTTCCAGGGGGACAACTACCTGGGCCTTTCGCCGGTCTACTACGGCCTCCTGGTTTTGGGCGTGATGATCGTGATCCAACAGGTGGAAAACAACGTGCTGGTCCCCCGCATCGTGGGGGACGCCCTGGACCTGCACCCCCTGGTAGTCATGATCAGCGTGCTCATGGGCACATCTCTGGCCGGCCTGCTGGGCGCGGTGCTGGCCGCACCGGTGACAGCCTCCCTCAAGCTGATCGGCATCTACGCCTGGCGCAAGATGCTGGACCTGCCTCCCTTCCCGGAACCGGAGCCCCCGCCACCGCGTCGCCAGAATAGCCTGGTCAGGTGGCTGCGGGTGGCGTGGCGGGCCTGGCGCCGCCGGCTAGCGTCTACCCATCCACGGGTGTAGCACCCCAGGCACCACTCACATCTCCATCCCCGACCCAACGGAGGAAACGGATGAGTCTATCGTCGCAATCCATCTATCCCTTGACCTTCGATCCGGTCTTCAAAGATTATCCCTGGGGCGGCCGAAACCTGGCCACCCGCCTGGGCCGTCAACTGCCGGATGGCATTGTGGCCGAAAGCTGGGAGATCGCCGCCCACCCCAACGGCTCCAGCACCGTCAACCGGGGCCCCCTGGCCGGCCTGACCTTGCCCGCGGTGCAGGAGCGCCTGGGCGAAGCATTGGTGGGCAGCCGCAACCGCGCCGCGCTGGCCCAGGGACGCTTCCCGCTGCTCATCAAGTTGTTGGATGCCAACCGCTGGCTCTCGGTGCAGGTGCATCCAGACGACGATTATGGCCTGGCCCACGAAGGGGAGCCCGGCAAGACCGAGATGTGGGTGGTGTTGGACGCGGCGCCGGATGCAGAGCTCATCTACGGCTTCAAAGCCGGGGTGGATCGGGAGCGCTTTGCCCAGGCTGTGGCGGATGGCAATTGCGAGGCTTTTCTCCACCGTGTGAAAGTCCAGCCGGGAGATGTCATCTTCGTGCCGGCCGGCGCCATCCACGCCCTGGGTCCCGGCCTCATCGTGGCGGAGATCCAGCAGAACAGCGACACCACCTACCGCATCTACGACTGGGGGCGGGATCGCCCCCTCCACATTCGGCAGGCCCTGGAGGTGTTGGATTTCAGCCTGGTGGAACCGGGCCCGGTGGTGCCCACGGTGTTGGCGTCGAATGGCCTGCAACAGGAAGTCATCGGCCACTGCCGCTACTTTCACACCGAGCGGCTCCACCTGCCCCAGGGTGCCACCTTTGCCGGCCACTGCGACGGCACCACCTTTGAAATTTGGGGCGTGACCCAGGGCAAGGCCACGGTGCATTGGGAGGGAGAACCCCTGACCCTCTCCGCCGTGGCGTGGACCCTGTTGCCGGCCCGGCTGGGCGAGTTTCGCGTCCAGGCCGACACCGACGCCACCCTGCTCCGGGTCCTGACGCCTCCGGCCTGAAAAGGGGGGATCCCATGACCTACGACATCGTCATCCAGGGCGGCCTGATCGTCAACGGCGACGGCGCTGTGGAAGCCGACCTGGCCATCCAGGGGGAGACCATTGCCGCCATCGGCCTGGACTTGTCCGGCCGCCGGACCATCGACGCTGCCGGCTGCTACGTGATCCCGGGCGGGGTGGATCCCCATGTGCACCTGCAGATGCCCCTGGCCGGCCGGGTCAGCACCGACTCCTTCCTCACCGGCACCGTGGCCGCCGCGTGTGGAGGCACCACCACCGTCATCGACTTCGTGACTCCCCAGCCGGAGCAGCCCATGTTGGAGGCTCTGACCCGGCGGCAGGCCGAGGCTGCGGAGGTCGCGGTGGACTACGGCCTGCACATGACCATCCCCACCTGGCACGCCGCGGCCGAGGAGCGGCTGGCCCAGGTACCCGCAGCGGTGGAAGCCGGCTGTGCCACCTTCAAGCTCTATCAGGCCTACGCCGGCATGATGCTGGATGACGTCTCCCTGTTGCGGGCGCTGTTGGCTGTGGCCCAGGCCGGCGGCGGCGTTGTTCTCCACAGCGAGACGGGCCCCGTGCTGGACTTTTTGCGGGCCCAGGCCCTGGCCGAAGGGCACACCTCTCCCATCTGGCATGCCCATACCCGGCCCGCCCGCCTGGAGGCCACGGCGGTGCACCGGGCCGCGGAGCTGGCCTACCAGGCCCACTGTCCCCTCTATGTCTTCCACGTGGGCTGCGCGGAGGCGGTGGCCGAGATTGTGGCCGCCCGGCTGCGGGGCGTGGAGATTTACGGGGAGAGCTGCCCCCACTACCTGCTGCTCAGCGCAGAGGAACACCTGGATGGGCCCGAGGGCCATCTCTTCGTGTGCGCGCCACCCCTGCGCAGCCACGAGGACCAGGATGCCCTCTGGCAGGCCCTCGCGGACGGGGACCTGGACGTGGTGAGCACAGACCATTGCCCCTGGACCCGGGCCGAGAAGACCCAGCCGGATTTCACCCAGATCCCGGGCGGCCTGCCCGGTATCGAGGCCCGCCTCTCCCTGATTCACCACTTCGGCGTGGCCGAAGGACGTCTTTCCCTCTCCCGCTGGGTGGCCCTCTGCTGTACCAACCCGGCCCACCTGATGGGGCTGCCCGGCAAGGGAGTGCTGGCGCCGGGCTACGATGCGGATGTGGTCATCTTTGACCCAGAGCGGGAGAAAACCCTGGGCGTGGACAGCCTTCACGAAGCTGCGGACTGGACGCCGTACCAGGATATCACCGTCCAGGGTTGGCCTCGGACGGTCCTGCTGCGGGGCCAGGTGATCGTGGAGGATGAAGCCTACGTGGGACAGCCGGGCCAGGGACGCTTCATCGCTCGCCACCTGGATTGAATGCCATGTTCCTCTTCCTGTTCAAGTTACTGCCGCTCTTCATCTATCCCTTGGGCCTGGCCTGTCTCTTTCTGGCCTTGGGCTTGCTGCTGCATCGGCGGCCCGGCTGGCAGAGCGCCGGCGTCAGCCTGGCCCTCCTCACCCTCCTGGTCTTCGGCAACCGGTGGGTGGCCAAGGGGCTGGCCAGCAGCCTGGAATGGCAGTACCTGCCCGAAGGGGAGATCCCGGAGGCGGAGGTGATCGTCATTTTGGGTGGCGCCACCAGGCCGCACGAAGATCCCCGGCCCCTGACGGAGGTCAACGAGGGTGGCGACCGCCTCCTCTACGGCGCCTGGCTCTACCACCAGGGGAAGGCCCCGGCCGTTCTGGTCAGTGGGGGATACATCGAGTGGCTGGGCTCCACCACGCCTGAAGCCCAGAGCATGCGGGAGAGCCTTCTGCTGCTGGGCGTGCCGGACGAAGCCATCTGGCTGGAGGCAGAGAGCCGTAACACCTACGAAAACGGGCTGCGGGTCCAGGCCATGCTGGAGCCCATGGGCATCCGTCGCATCATCCTGGTTACCTCGGCCATGCACATGCCCCGGTCTGTCCTCATCTTTCGCAAGCTGGGCTTCGAGGTCATCCCCGCCCCGACCGACTTCATGGTCACCCAGGCCGAGATGGCCTACCTCCGCCGTGGAGACTGGCAGGTCCAGCTCCTGAACCTGGTGCCCGCGGCCGACAACCTGGAGCTCTCCACCCGGGTGTTGAAGGAGTACATCGGGATTCTGGTGTACCGGCTACGCGGCTGGCTGTGACCCTGGGCACATCCCCGATTTGCCGAAAATCCTTGTGCCTGACCGGGGTGGATGACGCCCGGAATGGCGCATTTTGTTGCCAATTTTGGCGGATGTGACATAATCCGTTGGTTATGATATAATAGGTCAGAGGCATTTGGCATTTCATGGCAAGGGGAGGTAATTTATGCAATTTGCAGTCGGCCAGAATATTGTCCACCCGTCCCACGGCGCGGGCACGGTGATCGACGTCCAGAACCAGGAGCTGGTGGAAGGGTTCCGCCGCTATTACGTGATTCGTTTTGATGGCAAACGGCTTACCGTGCACGTCCCCTTTCGCCGGACCGATGAAGTGGGCCTGCGCAAGGTGATGTCCCGCTCCAAATGTCAGGATGTGCTGGATACATTGCGCAAGCTACCCAAGCCTCTGCCCAGCAATTTCAAGGAACGCCGCAAATTGATCGAGAACCTGATCCACTCGGGGCAGCCCACCAAGATTGCCGAGGCGGTGCGGGAACTCAACTGGCGGGGCGAAGAAAAGCGCCTGAATACCGCGGATTCCGACCTGCTGGCCCAGGGCAGGGAGATGTTGATCCAGGAGATGGCCCTGGCCACCGGCGCCGACCCGATGGAGATCCGACAGCGCATCGACCGCGCGCTGGAAGCTTCTGTCCAGGCCAAGCTGGCCGAACAGAACCGGGGCGTCGAGCATTGATGCCGAGCAGTGTCAGGCTGGAACCGTCGTTCTATCCCAATTTGATCCAGGTCGGTGCGACCATGGTATACTATTGATGACGGCGATGTCAGCCGGTGGGATAAATGCCCGGCCTGCTCATCGCCGCTGATTGTTGACCGGATTGATAGCAGCCCCCCATGGGCCTGAACGTGGTGCGTGGTGTGTACGTTGAAAGCACTCTGCGCACCACGTGTTGCGTATGGCGTAGTAAATCCCGGTAGCAATTCGTCGATCGTTTCCCCCAGAGGTAATGCTGTCGAATTTCTGCCGTGGTATTTACGCCAGACTGTAGCCGCAGGCGTATGGGGTCCTGTGTAGCAGATCTCGACGCGGGATCTGAATCGGGAAAGATAGATCAATACCCATGCCCAAGACCCGTCGCCATCGTGTGCGTCACAGCACCCAGCGTGCCGTCGACTCCAGGATGCCCTTGGTGGAAGAGGGCACCATCGTCAAAGATTGGGGCGGCAAGCTGGCCGTCGCCCTCACCATGCCCAACACCTACTACGTGGGCATGAGCAGCCTGGCCCTGCAGCTCCTCTACCGGATGTTCAACCAGCATCCCCAGGTGGTGTGTGAGCGCATTTTCTGGGAGAAGGGTGCCGCCGAGGCCGGGCAACCCCTCCATTCCCTGGAAACCGGGCGGCCAGCCGAAGATTTTGACGTGTGGGCCTTCACCATCTCCTGGGAGATGGACTATTTCAACGTGGTGGATCTCTTGCGCCAGGCCAACATTCCACCCCTGGCCGCAGACCGTCAGGGCTCCCGCCAGTGGAACGGGCGGCCCTGGCCCCTCCTCATCGCCGGCGGCCCCGGCGTCACCATGAACCCGGAGCCCATGGCTCCCTTCTTCGATGCCATTCTCATCGGCGAAGGTGAGGAAGCCGTTCCGCACCTGATCGACCTTTGCCGGGAGGGGCTCGACGATCCGGCGGCCCTGCTCAAGACCCTGGACCAGACCCCTGGCTGGTATGTGCCCAGCCTGCGCCCCTCCAACCGCAACCATCCCGATTTTCGCCAGGTGGAGCGGCTGTGGGTGCGGCGTTTGGACCAGTACGACACCGCCAGTACCCTCTACACCCCCGACACCGAATTTAGCAACATGCACCTGATGGAGATCGCCCGGGGCTGTGGACGGGGCTGCCGCTTCTGCCTGGCCGGTTACGTCTACCGACCCGCCCGGGAACAGCCCCTGGACCGGCTGCTGGCCTCCGCGGAGCGGGCCATCGCCGCCGGCCATACCAAGATCGGCCTGGTCAGCGCGGCCGTGAGCGACCACACCCAGATCGACGAACTGGCCGTGGCCCTCCAGGAGATGGGCGCCAGCATCAGCGCCAGCTCCATGCGCATGGATCCCATCAGCGTGCCCCTCATTCGGGCCATGGCGGCCACCGGCGCCCAGACCCTGACCGTCGCGCCCGAGGCCGGCAGCCAGCGCCTGCGCAACGTCATCAACAAGACCCAGACCGAAGCCCAGATGATGGAGGCCATCTCCCTGGCCCAGGAGCTGAATTTCCCCCAACTCAAGCTCTACTTCATGGTCGGCCATCCCACCGAGACAGAGGACGACATCCAGGCCCTCATCGACTTCACCCTGGAGGCCCGGCGGCGCTTCAAACGGCGCATCGCCATCAACGCCACGCCCTTTGTGCCCAAGGCCCATACCCCCTTCCAGTGGGAGGGAATGGCCCCTGCCGACCTGATCCGTCGCCGCCAGAAGACCATCTACCGGGCGCTGGCCCGCCACGGGATCGACGTCCGGGCCGACTCGCCCGACTGGGCCGCGGTCCAGGCCATCCTGAGCCGGGGGGATCGGAGCCTGGCCCAGGTGTTGCTGGCCATCCCCTCGGGCGGGCTCAGCGTGCGCCGCTTTTTCCAGACCATGGCCGAACAGGGGCTGGACCCGGAACACTACCTGGGGCCGTGGCCGGTGGGGTCCCCCCTCCCCTGGGACATTGTGCAGAGCGGCGTCAGCGAAAATTATTTCCACTACGAGCTGAAGCTGGCTGCCCGCAACGCCACCGGCCTGAGCTGTCCCCCGGATAGCGCGGGGTGCCTGAGCTGTGGCGCCTGCGATCCGGACTGGGCCTTCCGCTATGGTGCCAATGAGAACCGCCCCGTCCCCGCGGCCCGGGGTGGCCCCTGGCGAGCCCAAGACTGGCAGCCCTGGACCCGCCTGAAACAGGAACGGCACAGGCAGGTGGCCCCCATTGAGCTCACCGCCTGATGCCAACCAAAATCGAAAATTGAAGTCGGGGCCTGCCGACCCCTCGCCATCCACAAAGGAGGAACCCATGGCAACAAGTTCACGTCTGCGTACCTTCCGTCTCTGGCTGGCCCTGATCGGAATCCTGGCCGGTTTCAGCCTCGCTCCGCCTGTCCAGGCGGACAGCCACCAGCCGGCCGAGCCGCCCGCCCGGGTTCCCCTGGCTGCCCAGGCCAGCACCCAGGGTCCCATCGACAACCTGGAAGATGCCCGTCAGGCGGTCATCCAGATCGAAGCGGTGGGCACCTTCATGGATCCCGCCGAAGGGCTGGTGGCCAACGCGGCCGGCAGGGGCTCCGGCTTCATCATCGACGAGACCGGCATCGCCGTCACCAACAACCACGTGGTGACCGGCGGCGCCCTCTTCAAGGTCTACGTGGATGGCTACGACAGGCCCCTCAACGCCCGGGTGCTGGGCGTCTCTGAATGTGCCGACCTGGCCGTCATCGACATCCAGGGCGAAGGCTTCCCCTACCTCCAGTGGTACGAAGGCCCCATCCGGGTGGGACTGGACGTCTACGCCGCCGGCTTCCCCCTGGGTGACCCCGAGTACACCCTCACCCGGGGCATCATCTCCAAGGCCCGGGCCAGCGGCGAAACCAGCTGGGCCTCGGTGGACCAGGTCCTCCAGCACGATGCCAGCCTCAACCCTGGCAACTCTGGCGGCCCCTTGCTGGATGCCCAGGGGCGGGTGGTGGGCGTCAACTACCGCCGCAATGAAGCCGACCAGTTCTTCGCCATTTCTCGAGACGAGGCCTTGCCCCTGATCGCCCTGCTGCGGGAAGGCCACGACGTGGACTCCATCGGCATCAACGGCGAGGCGGTCACCGATGGCCAGGACCTGTTCGGCATCTGGGTGGCTTCGGTGAAGTCCGGCTCGCCAGCCGACCGGGTGGGCCTCCAGCCTGGCGACGTCATCCTGACCATGGAAGGGGTCAGCCTGGCCACCGACGGCACCATGTCCACCTACTGCGACATCCTGCGCAGCCACAGCCCGGAGGATGTCCTTTCGTTGGAGGTGTTGCGCCTGAGCACCCAGGAGATCCTCCAGGGCCAGCTCAACGGCCGTCCCCTGGAGCCCAAGCTTTCCTTTGCCAGCCAGTTCGAGCAGCAAGGGCAGACACAGGCGGAAGCGGGTACGCCCGGAACGGCCCAGGAGCCGGCCCCGCCCGCATACGACGAGTACATGACCATCACCGACGAGCAGGGTATTTTCTCCGTGGAGGTGCCCACCACCTGGGTGGACGTGACCGATACCCCCTGGCAGGCCGGGGATGAGATCATCGGCATCAGCCTCTTTGCCTCGCCGGACCTGGACGCCTTTGCCGACGATTGGGGCGTGCCGGGCCTGCTCCTGCGCTACTCCGAAGTGCTGGCCCAGGAGATGACCACCGACGACCTGTTGGACGTCCTGGATCTCTCCAGCGACTGTACCTACAAAGAGCGTTCTCCCCTCTCGGTGGGGAACCTCTCCGGCGCCTTCGATGTCTGGGTGAGCTGTGCGGAAGCCCAGACGGCCGCGCTGGTGGCGGCGCTGGCACCTCCTGGCGGCGAGTTCCTGGTGCGCGTTGAGATTTACGTGGCGAGCGATGCCGACCTGGATGTGGTGGACCGGGTCTTCAACACCCTGGTGGTCACCCCGCCTGGCGCCCAGGTGGAAACAGCCGCGGCGACGGAACCAGCCAGCGGTGACGAGCCCCCGGACACCACCGGCCTCCAGTACGACTACGTGGCCGTGGAGGACGAGACCATCTCCGCGTTGTTGCCTGCCGCCTGGTCCGACCACTTCAGTGACGAGTGGCTCATCGACGGCGAATCCATCGGCCGCCAGTTCAGCGCCTCCACCGACCTGGCCGCATTCAACGACAGTTGGTCCATCCCCGGCGTCTTCATCTACACCGTCCTGGAGCTGGCGGATGATTTCGACCCGGTGGATGGCCTGGACGCCTCCGACTTTTCCGACATCTGCCAGTACGACGACCGGGCTCAGCACAGCCACACCATCTTCGGCGTCAGCTATCAGGGCGCCTACGACATCTGGCACAACTGTGGGGACGAGGAGAACATCTACCTGGTACTCTCTGCCGTGTCGGAGCCCCGGGATCACGCAGTGCTCATCTACTTCCTGGGTACCAGCGAGGCCGACGTGGAGGCCTTCGATGTGCTGGCCCGCAGCTTCTTCGTCTCCACCCCGGTCACCGCGCCCATCATCCAGGAGAGCCAGCAGGCCAGCCAGCCCATTGCCTACACCACCGTCGCCGACGCTGAAGGACTGGTGGCGGTGGATGTCCCCGAAAGTTGGGCGGACGTGGGCAACGAGGACTGGATCCTGGAAAATGAGGTGGTGGGCCGCATGTTGACGGCCGCACCCGACCTGGACGCCTTCATCAACGGCTGGGACACGCCCGGTGTCCTCATCGGCGCCTCCCAGCTCCTGGCGTCCTTGATGACCCCGGCCGAAGTGCTGGACCTCTTCGACTTTTCGGATGAGTGTACGGCCGATGACCGGTACGAATATGCCGATGCGGTCATCAGCGGCGTCTACGACGTCTGGCTCGACTGCGGCGGCAGCGGTGGGACCTTCGTCGTCCTGGCCGTGAACCCGGTGGCCGACGGCGACCTCCTGCTGCTCCTGCTCATCAACCTGCCCGATGAAACCGATCTGCCGGCGTTTGAGCGCATTCTCCAGTCGCTGTCGCCGGGGAACGTGGGGCGAGGCCCCGAACCGCCCGTGGCCACGGTCATCGTCAATGCCCTCAACGTGCGCAACGGGCCGGGCACCAACTACAGCCGGGTGGGCGCTGTACGCGACGGCACCGAGTTGCAGGTGGCCGGGCAGGTCAACGAATGCGCCTGGCTCTTCGTGACCACCCCGGATGGACTGGACGGCTGGGTGTCGGGCAATCCCCAGTACGTGAGCCTCAGCGTGCCCTGTGCCCAGATTCCGGCGGTGGAACCGCCGCCCCCTCCCCGCCAGAGCTCACCCGCGGCCCCGGCGGCCGGCTCTGCCCAACAGCCCGCGCCGGCCAACAGCCAGCAGGGGTGCTACCTCTTCCAGAATCACCTGGGCGCGGAGCTGACCATCACCTTCACCGGCCAGGGCGGCAGCTGGAACCAGACTTTCAAGCTGGGCCCCCAGGCGGAGGTGGAGAAGTGCTTCCCGCCGGGCCGCTATACCTACACCCTGGACGCGCCGCCGCCCTGGGGATCCACCAACGGTGAACTGGAAGTGCGGGCCGGCGACTACTACCTCTTCCCTGTGCGGGGCGAGTAGACGAGATGGTTCAAAGTCCGGAGTCCGAAGTCTGGGCTGTGGACTCCGGACTCAGGACTTCGGACTCATCCAACATGCAGCGAATCGTTCACGGCAATGGCGTAATTACCTGGACCTTCGAGGGCCTGGCCGACTATCCGGTCCAGGCCCACGTCACCACCCGCCACGGCGGTGTGAGCCCGCCCCCCTGGTCCAGCCTGAACTTCAGCGTCTCCCGGGGGGACAGCCCGGAGCGGGTCGCCCAGAACCGGCGTCGCCTGGCTGCAGCCCTGGGCTTCGACCCCCAGGCGATGGTGGCGGCCCGTCAGGTCCACGGCACCGGCGTGGCCAAGGTGGACTGGTCCGACGCGGGCAGCTGGCAGGCCGGGGTCGACGCCCTGATCACCGATGCGGCAGGGCTGCCCCTCTTCCTTACCTTTGCCGACTGCGTGCCCCTGGTGTTCTACGAGCCCCGGCGGCATGTGCTGGGCCTCTGTCACGCCGGCTGGCGGGGCACGGTGAATGGCGCGGCCGTGGCCACCCTGTGGGCCATGCAGGCGGCCTACGGCGTGGATCCTGCCTGCGTCCGGGTGGGCATTGGTCCCAGCATCGGCCCGGCCAGCTACCAGGTGGGGCCGGAAGTGCTGGAGATGGCCCTGGCCCGTCTGCCTGGCGCCTCCCGCTACTTCCACTACCCATCCAACGGCCAGGGAGAGGAGGAGGCCCGGCCCCACTTTGACCTGTGGCAGGCCAACGTGGGGCAGCTGGTGGCCGCGGGCGTCCGTCCGGAGCACATCGAGGTCAGCGGCATAGACACGGCCACCCACACCGACGACTTCTTCAGCCACCGGGCTGAGCGGGGCCGCTGCGGCCTCTTTGGCATGGTGGCCTGGCTGCTGCCCCGGGAGCCCGACACCGGGACGCAGGAGGAGGGGTAGAAACAGGATGGATGGGTGTCGATGGCCATCAGGCTCGGACAACCGGCTACGCTTTGTCCGTCTGTTGCTGCGCCTGGCGCCGGCCCTTGTGGTGTTGTTTCTGGGCTGGCCGTTTGCGGCCCTGGCGGCCGATACCGACGAGCCGGCCGAATTGACGGGAGCTCCGGCGCTGGTCAACCCCGGCTTCGAGTGTGACGTGGGCTTCCACCCGTCCACCAATCCCGTCGGGGAGACGGTGTACATCCCCGATGGCTGGAACGCCATCTTCCTCCAGGGAGCGCCCCTGGTCCACAGTGCCCGCCTCTTCTTCGAGGGCCGGGCCGACCCTGCCGCCGGCTGCCAGTCGGAGCGGGTGCACGTGGAGCGCATCGAAGGCCGGGATAGCGTGGTGGTGCGGGCCCAGGACCTGGAGACGCCGCCCACGCCTGGCAAGCCCTTCGACGTGGCCCTCTACCAACAGGTGCCTGTGGTGTCGGGCACGGCCTACAGCCTCAGCGGCTGGTTTCTCAGCCTCTGTGGCGGCAGCGCCGTGCCCAGCGACTGCCCCGACGGCTACTACATGGACAAGTTGCTGGGCCTGGATCCGGCCGGCGGCGTGGATCCCCTGGCGTCCACCCTGGTCTGGTCCAGCGACCGCCGCAACTTTGTGGATGAGGAGAACCGGCGCATCGGCTGGAGCAACCTTCGCACCGTGGCCGTGGCCCAGGCCATGACCCTCACTGTCTTCGCCCGCCTCTCCAGCCCCTTCCAGTGGCACGGCAACCACGGCTTCATGGACGCCATCAGCCTGGTGGAGGCGCCCACGGCCACCCTGGCACCGTTGCCACCGATGGTGGTGGGCAACCGGAGCCTGGAGGTTCGCTGGGACGGCGCGCTCTCCGACGACATCGCCGCCATTCCCGGCGGGACCTACCGCCTCTTCTTTGACCTGCAAGTGCGGGTCCAGGGGGAGGAAGCGTGGTACGACTGGATCGTGGGCGCGGAGGGCGCCGGGAGCGCCATCTTTACCGCCGCCTGCCTGAACACCACCTACGAGTTTCGAGTGCGCGCCCGGGCCGAGCAGCCGCCGGCGCCCCCCGAGGGAGCCTGGCCCAACCATCGCTACCCAGGCCCCTGGAGCGAGCCGATGGCCGTCTACTTTAGCCGGCCGCCCATCACCACCACGCTGCCCTTTCCCGGCACCGCGCGCCTGTACCTTCCCCTGGTGCACGGCACCGTCTATGCCGGGCCACCTTGTTGAGGGCGAGGTTGGTTGCCAGGGGCATGTTTTGCCAGCGGCCTGAATCGCTGGTACAATCGCGATGGAGTCCCAACGGGACACCGGCCCTCCGGTGTCGCTCAGTTTAAAGCTGCAGCCATGGCAACGACCCAGACAGACACCTCAGTGGATACAAACACGCCGGTGGATATTGCCGCCAACCTGGCCCAGGTGCGCCAGCGGATGGTGGCAGCCGCCCGCCGGGCCGGCCGCGACCCGGCGGAGGTCACCCTGGTGGCCGTCAGCAAGACCCACCCCCTGGAAGCCATCCGGGCGGCCTGGGCGGCCGGCCAGCGGGACTTCGGCGAAAACCGGCTGGAAGAGCTCTGGGAGAAGGTGGAGGCCGCCCGGGACGCCGGCCTGTCGGACATCCGCTGGCACCTCATCGGCACCATCCAGAGCCGGAAAACCCGTCAGGCCGTGGGGCCTTTCGTGCTCATCCATTCGGTGGACCGGGTCAAAATCGCCCGGCGGCTGAGCCGGGACGCCCTGGAAGCGGGGCAGGTCCTGGATGTCCTGCTGGAAGTGAACGTCAGCGGCGAGGAGACCAAGCGCGGTTTCGCGCCGGACGAGCTGCTGGCCGAAGCCCCGGGGATGCTTCAGCTGCCGGGGATTCGCATCCGAGGCCTGATGACCATGGCGCCCCTGGTGGACGATCCCGAGGAGGCCCGGCCCGTCTTTCGGGGGCTGCGAGAGCTGCGGGATCAGCTCCGGGCGCGTTGCCCGGAGGGCGACTGGTACCACCTCTCCATGGGCATGACCAACGATTTTGAAGTGGCCATCGAAGAGGGCGCGACCCTGGTGCGGGTTGGATCGGCCATTTTCGGCGCCCGGCAGGCGTAATCAACAATGCAACCGGCCAAGAGGCCACAGGTGTAGATGAACATGTTGGAGAACAAAAAGATCGTCTTTATCGGCAGCGGCGCCATGGGTGAGGCCATGATTCGGGGCCTGTTGAGCCACGACCTGGTCACACCAGAGCAGATTGTGGCATGCGACCCCGTGGCCGCCCGTCGCCAGCAGATGCAGGAAGCGTACAGCGTCCACGTGAGTGAAGACAACGCGGCCGCTGTGAAAGATGCCGATGTGGTGGTCCTGAGCATCAAGCCCCAGGTGGCGGCCAAAGTCTTCGCCGGCCTGAAGGGACACATCCCGCCTTCGGCCCTGGTTCTGAGCATCATCGCCGGGCTGCCCATCCGGGTCATGCAAGAGGGGCTGGGCCATGGGGCCATCGTGCGCTGCATGCCCAACACGCCGGCTCAGGTGGGCATGGGCATGAGCGTCTGGACGGCGACGGAAGCGGTGACCCAGGCTCAACGGGCCCAGGCCGAGGCCATCCTGGGGGCGTTGGGTGAACAGATTGCGGTGGAGGACGAGGGCTATCTGGACATGGCCACCGGGCTGAGCGGCTCGGGGCCGGGCTACGTCTTCCTGCTCATCGAAGCCCTCATCGACGCCGGTGTCCACATCGGCTTCAGTCGGGGTGATGCCCAGAAGATGGTGTTGCAGACCATTGCCGGCAGCGTGGAATTGATGCGGACCACCGGCCTTCACCCGGCCGATCTGCGCAATCGGGTGACCAGTCCCGGCGGCACCACCGCCGCAGGCCTTTTGGAATTGGAAAACAGCGGCGTGCGTGCGGCGCTGGTGCGGGCTGTGGTAGCCGCCTATCGGCGCAGCCAGGAGCTCGGCGCCGTGTATGACGAGTAGCATGAAAAGAGAGTGCCCATGATCACCTTGTTAATCATTTTGTTGCAGCTGTACAGTTACGTGTTGCTGGCGCGGGCTCTGGTGAGCTGGATCCCGAACCTGGATCCCTACCATCCCCTGGTTCAGTTCCTGTACCAGATCACCGAGCCGGTCCTGGAGCCGATCCGGAAGTTGGTGCCGCCCCTGGGCGGGATCATGGACATCTCCATCATCATCGCCTTCTTCCTGCTGATCGTCCTGGAACAGCTCCTGCGCTCATTGGCCTGACAGAAAGGAGAGAGCACATGGCTGGCACACTCAGGCGTCCACAGGGATGTGGAGACCGGGGCCATATGGCGCCAGGTGCTGTAACTCGGAGGGGCGCCGGCCCCCTGGCAGGATTAGCCAGGCGAATGGGACGGGGGCGTCAGCGCTGGCTGGCAGGCCTCTGGAGTGTCCTGGTCGCCCTGACCCTGGTGGCTTGCCAGCCTATCCAGCCGGTGGCCTCGGAGCAGGGCGAGGTGACCACCTTGCCGGAAGGAGCGGTGGACGTGTCGAGCCTGTCAGAGGTGGAGCAACAACTGGTGGCCCAGGCCCGGGCCGACCTGGCCCAGGAGCTGGGGGTAGCTGCCGAGGAGATCCAGGTGGCCGGGGTGGAGGCCGTGGACTGGCCAGATGCCAGCCTGGGTTGCCCGGAGGAAGGGATGATGTACGCCCAGGTTATCACCCCGGGCTACCGCATCGAGCTCCGCGTGGATGGAAACAGCTACGAATATCACACCGGCAACCAGCCGGACGGTCCCATGGTGCGCTGCGAACCCACAGATTCTTGAGTAGGGGCGGGCCGCCGTGCCCGTCTGCTGTCGCCAGTCACGAAAGGGCGCCGGTTTGTGGTAGGGCGGCTCCCAGCCGCCCGATGGCGCCACATCCGGGTGGATGAAAGGACGGCGACGCCTGCGCAGCATGTAGGGGCGAATCACGATTCGTCCTGCCTG
Source organism: Litorilinea aerophila (assembly GCF_006569185.2). Classification (NCBI taxonomy): domain Bacteria; kingdom Bacillati; phylum Chloroflexota; class Caldilineae; order Caldilineales; family Caldilineaceae; genus Litorilinea; species Litorilinea aerophila. The sequence goes on from NZ_VIGC02000041.1 coordinate 33,510, forward strand.
CGACGGGGCGCCGGTTTCGTAGGGGCGGGCCCTTGGCCCGCCCGCTGTTGTTTAATCCTCCCTGGACTCAATGAAAGGCAGCCACAGGGTCGGGACGACGAAGGTGAGGTCCACCCGTTTTTGCAGGTGCGTGCCCGGTACCACCACCCACATCACCATGGGCTCCCGTTGTCCCGCCGGAATGGTGACCGTGGTGGTGATGGTGCCGCTGATGGTCAGGGTGGCCGTGGGCGTCACGCTCCCCGTGCTGGCAAAGACCTGGACCGGCAGGCCATCCCCGACCGGGTTGCCGTAGGAATCGGTGACCCGGAAGGTGAGGGGCAAGGAGTAGCTCTCTGCTGGCGGGAACAGGGCCGGCAGGTCCAGGGGCCCCTCGATCTCCGTGGCCGGGCCGGGCTGGATGGTCACGGTGACGTTGGCCCGCAGGTGGCCAATTTGGGCGCGGATGGTTGTCTGGCCCGCCCGGGTGCCGGCCTGGAAGGTGTCCGTGTACACGCCGTTGTGGACCACCACATCCCGGGCGGTGCTGCCGTCGCCGAAGGCGCCCAGGTCGGTGACCAGGGAAATGGGCATCTCTCCAGCCATGGGTTGACCCTCATCGTCCAACAGCCGCAGGGTCAAGCTCCCCGTTTGGCCTACCTGCAGCGTGGAAGGGGTCACCGTGAACTCTACCTGGACAGGCTCCGCCTGGACGTAGACGGGGGTTTGCCCGGCGGCCTGACCCACCTGGAGATGCAGGGTATAGTCGCCTGCCGTGATCGGCGCCTGGAACTGGAGGGTCGCCACGCCCCGCTCGTTGCTGAGGGTGCCCGTTATCACTGCCTGGGGGGGCAGCTCCTCACCGGCCGGCCCCAGGCCGTAGTAGACCACCGCACCACCCACCGGCAGGGAACCGGATCCCTGGTCCGGCGTCACCACCCGGACGAGGAAGCTCACCGCTTCCCCTTTGAAGACCACCTGGGGCGAAGAGGCCAGGGGCTGCAGCCCCAGATCGGCGGAAGCAGCCAGCAGGGCCGCGTGCGCGTTGATGCGCCCGAAACCCAGGGACGCATCCCGGCCGGGCGCGGTATCTCCGTTCACGTCCTCGGCCGTTTCCTGAATCAGCGCCCGGATCTGGTCCCGGCTCAGGTCAGGGCGCAGGCTCCACAGGAGGCCCGCCAGGGCGGAGACGTGGGGCGTGGCCATGCTGGTGCCGGAGAGGGTACCGTAGCCGCCGTTGCGGTAGGTGCTGAGGATGCCGGCGCCCGGCGCGGCCACTTCTACCTCCGTCCCCTGGTTGCTGAAGGAGGCCCACTGGTCGTTGGCGTCGGTGGCGGCCACGGCCATGACCTGGGGGTAGGCGGCCGGCCAGTAGACCGGCGGCGACGGGAAGCCAGGGCTGTGGTTGCCGGCGGCCGCCACCAACAACAGGCCCTGGCGGTAGGCGTTGTCCACCGCCACGCGCAGGGCAGATGGATCGGTGTTGAGGGTGAGGCTCATGTTGGCAATCCGGGCGCCGGCCCTCACCGCGTAGTAGAGGGCGTCGATCAGGTCGTCGATGTAGCCCCGCCCCTGGGCATCCAGCACCCGCAGGGGCAGGATCTGGAGCTGCCGGCCCAGGCCGGCGATACCCTCGCCGTTGTTGGCCGTGGCCGCCAGGATGCCCCCCACGTGGGTGCCGTGGCCGTAGGGGTCGTTGGGCTCGTTGTCTTGCTCCACCCAGTCCCAGCCGTAGAAGTCATCCACAAAACCATTGCCGTCATCGTCCACACCGGCCACACCGGCCAGCTCAGCCTGGTTGTGCCAGAGGGGCGCGTTCACCAGGTCGGGGTGGGTGACATCGAAGCCGCTGTCAATGAGGGCCACGGTGATGGCGGGGCTGCCCTGGCTGATGCCCCAGGCAGACAGGGCCCCGATCCGTTCCAGGGCCCACTGTTGGGGCAGCAGGGGATCGTTGGGCGGCGGCTCCTGGGGCGGATTCAGCAGCAACCTGGACGCGGCCTGGATGCGGGCGTTGAACTCGGCGAAGCGGATAAAGGGCGCCTGGTCCACGGCTGCCCGCCGGACTTCCATGGCGCTGTACAGCTCTGCACTGCTGGCCAGCACCGCCTCATCCGCAGGTCGGGCCGCGATCAGCCCGAATTCCGGCCAGCGACGGGTTAGCTCCAGCCCGTTTGCCTGCAGCCAGGCGCGGAGTTCCGCTTCCGACGGCTCGCCTTCCAGGCCCAACAGCAAGGTGGATGGATCCACCTCTGCCTCCGCTTCCAATGCCGATGCGGCCGGCGTGTCGGTCACCATTTGGGGCCGTGCCTGAACCTTCCACCCTGGCATGACCAGCCCCACAACCAGCAACAGGGCCAAAATGGGCCGCCTGATCTCCATGGTCCCTCTTTCGTTTTTGTGCTAAAATCTCCCTGCAACCATTTTCTGTGTCCATTTTCGAATGTTCCCGGCGAATACGCAAACAGCCATGGATACGATTTCACTGGAACGCTTTGAAGAGTTGGTCGAAGAGGCGCTGGACTCCATCCCCGAAGCCCTGTGGGCTGCGGTGGACAACCTGGCTGTGGTGGTGGAGGAGTGGCCCACCCGCCAGCAGTTGGCCCAGGTGGGGATGCGCCGCGGCCAACTGCTGCTGGGCCTCTATGAGGGTGTGCCCCTGACAGAGCGGGGTCAATACTACAGTCTGGCGCCGCCGGACAAAATTACCATCTTCCGCCAGCCCATTCTCCAGGTCTGCCCGCCGGGGGATGAAGACGCCATTCGCCAGCAGGTGCGGCGCACCGTGCTCCATGAAATTGCCCACCATTTTGGCATCAGCGACGAGCGTCTGTGGGAGCTGGGCGCCTATTGACGGTCAAGAAGGGGAGGCATACGTTGGTTGGACTGCATCTGACGAATCGTAGACGGCCGTTGGCCTGGTTGACCCTCTGGCTGCTGGCCCTCGTGGTGGCCGGCTGCTCTGTGCCGGGCATCCCCTTGCCGGAGCTGCCCATCGATCTCTCCGATGTCCCCGGCATTCCCGATGGGCTGCAGGAGTTCCCGGACCTGCTGGGGCAGTTGGGCCTGCCGGATCTCAGTCAGCTGGAGAACCTGCCGGTGCTGGAGGATCTGCCGGCCCTCCAGGCTGGACCCGGCGCCATCATCTACAGCGGCCCGCTGGAACGGCGCCTGGAAGTGGGTCAGGCCATTCCCGGCACAGATATCCGCCTGACGGCTATCAGCGCCGACGGCGCCCAGTTCGAAATCGCCGGCCTGCGTAGCGTGCGCACCGTGGGCGACTCCCTGGACTACGACGGGCCGTGGCCGGGCCTGGCCGGGGTGACCTACAACCTGCGCCTGCGCATCTACCAGGTGACCGACCGCACCGTGCGGGCTGCGGGCGTCCATCGCCTACACATCGAGAACATCACCCCGACCCCTGCCGAGGTCGACCTGGGGGCCAACACCCTCAAGTTTCCCTTCACCACCAGCGCATCCAGCGGCCAGCTCTTCACCGGCATGACCATCGGCTTTCTGGGCAGCGAAGCCCGGGGCGCGCAGCTGAGTGGCCTGCCCGAGGGCGAATATCCCTACCGCAAAGTGGGCGACAGCATCCGCTGGCAGGGCTACCTGCGACCGGACATTCCCGTGGATTATCAGGTACGGGTTTTGTACTACACGGAGAACAGTGCCCGGGTGGGCGGCATCGTCACCGTCGCCCTGCCCGTCCGGTGAGGGTTGTATGGCACAGGACAGCTATCGCATCCAGTTCAATACCCGCAGCGAATTTCACCGCAGCGCCGGCCACCCACCGTTCCAGGCCATCCCCGCCCACTACTACAACATCACCGACTCGGAGGCCTGGCCGGTGGCGGGACTGCTGGTGCTGCTGGATGGCAAAGGCCAGCCGGTGCGGGCCGAGCTTCACCTGTACGAAGATCAGCCCAGCCACGTCCACGAAGCTGCCATCCGCCAGAGCCGGCTCCTTCTCCAGGAGCGCTACACCGGCGACGATCCCCTGCCCCTGCGCATCATGCAGACCTACCAGCACCGGGACGCCATGCACGTGCGGCTCTCCACGGTGACAGATGCCACCCCCCAGACGCCACCCCGCGGCACGTCTTCCCGCCTGCTGGTGGCGGCCCTGGGGATCGCGGTGATGCTCTTCCTGGTCTGGCTGGTGGCCTTCTACCAGCCGGGCGGTACCCCCGATGAAACGGCAGCCTCGGCGCCCGCCGGCTCGGAAACTCCCGGCCCCAATGTGGTGGCTGCCCTGTTCACCAACCAGTCGGACGGCGGGGAGGCGGAAGAAGTGCTGCCGCCCAGCCGCAACGCCCATCCCGGCATCGGCATCGGGGTACGGGTCCAGATCGCGCCGGGGCTCCGCCTCACCCTGCGCAGCGAGCCCGGCCCCAACGCCGGCGAGGTGCGGGGAGCCATGGAGAGCGGCCAGACGGCCCTGGTGATCGGGGGGCCGGCCTACACCCGGGGCGATCAGGACACCATCGTCTGGTGGTACGTCCAGTTGGATGACGGCACCGAAGCCTGGGCCGCTGCCAACACCAGCACCCGCACCGTTCTTCTCCCGGTGGAGTGAGGGTGGAGAAAGGGCATCACAGCAGGGTCATCAGCCCGGGGTGGATGGCCAGCTCGATGGATGCGCCGGGATCCGGCAGGCGCAGGACCGGCTCCCCGCCGTCGCTGGAGAGGCTGTAGGCCGGAAGCTCGAAGTGCAGCCGTTCCATGCCCTGGCTGCCGGCCACCTCCAGCTCGATGCCGTAGTGGCTGCCCCGGAACGATCGCCGCGTCAGCTTCCCCTCCAGCCGGAACGACCCCGGCAGCTCCCCTTGTCCAGGCCAGCGGGCCGCCTCCGGCCGGATCAGGAGGGTGTAGGATCCCGCGGCGCGGCCGGCTGCATCGGGCGGTGCGGGCAGTTCGCCCAAAGGCGTCCGCAGGCGTCCGTTGCCGGGCTGCTCCAGGGTGGCGGGAATCAGGTTGCGGAAGCCCAGGAAGCGGGCCACGAAGGGCGAGGCCGGGTGGGTGTAGACGGCTTCCGGCCGGCCCACCTGTTCGATGCGTCCCCGGTTCATCACCACCACCCGGTCGGCCAGGGCGAAGGCCTCTTCCTGGTCGTGGGTGACGTAGAGGGCCGTCACCCCCACCCGGGTCAGGATGCTGCGCAGCTCCACCATCAGCGCATCCCGCAGGGACTGGTCCAGGTTGCCCAGGGGCTCGTCCAGCATCAGGAGCCGTGGGTTGGGCGCCAGGCTGCGGGCCAGCGCCACCCGCTGCCGTTCCCCGCCGCTCAATTCGAAGATGGAGCGTTCGCCGTACCCCTCCAGGTTGACCAGGTCCAGCATCTCCGCCACCCGGCGTTGGATTTCCGCTGCCGGCCGGCGGGCCATGCGCAAGCCGAAGGCGATGTTCTCCGCCACAGACTTGTGGGGGAACAGGGCAAAGTCCTGGAACATGAAGCCGAAATGGCGCCGGTGTACGGGCAGCTCCCGCAGGTCCTGGCCCTTGAGCAGGATCTGCCCCGTGTCCGCGTCTTCCAGGCCGGCGATGACCCGCAGCAGGGTGGTCTTGCCGCAGCCGCTGGGCCCCAAGACACAGAGGATCTCCCCGGCGTAGACCTCCAGGTGGATATCCTGTAGGGCCACGGTGGTCTGGCCGTAGCGTTTGCTCACCCCGATCAGGGTGAGCATGGGCTGGGTGGTCGTGGTCATCGTCGTCAAAACTCGCCGATATCCTGGAAGCGGAAGCGTTCGATGGCCAGGAGCCCAGCGGCCGAGACCACCATCAGGATGGTGCTCATGGCCAGGGCCTGGCCGTAGTTGAGCAGGCCCGGCTGGCCCAGGGCCCGGTAGATGACCACCGGCATGGTGGGTACATCGGGCCGGCTGACCAGCAGGGTGGCGCCGAATTCCCCCAGGCTGATGGTGAACGCAAAGGTGGCGCTCACCAGGACGGCCCGGAAGAGGATGGGCACGTCCACCTCCCACCAGCCTCGCCACGGAGGCGCGCCCAGCACCGCCGCAGCCTCCCGCAGCCGCGGGTCCAACCCCCGCAGGGCCGGCAGAAAGGTGCGCACCACAAAGGGCGAGGCGATCAGGCTGTGGGCGATGGGAACCAGGGCCAGGGAGGTGCGCAGGGGACCCATGGAGATGATGTAGCCGAAGCCCAGGGTCACCGCGGAGGTGCCCAGGGGCAGCAGGAAGATGGGATCCAGCAGGGCGGTGACCCAGCTCCGGGGGCGGGCCAGGAGGTAGGCGCTGACGATGCCCAGAAAGAGGCTGAGCACCACGGTGGCCATGGCGAAGAGCAGGGAGTTGCGCACCGCGGTGAGGGGCGGCACGAAGAAGGCGCTCTGGCGGCGGTTGACGGCCAGCTCCCGGTAGTAGGCCAGGGTGAAACCCTCTCCGCCCAGGGTGAAGCTGCGCCAGGCCAGGGCCAGCAGGGGGGCCAACAGCAGGAGCAGGGTCACCACCAGGATCAGCCCCAGGCCGAGCCGCTGCCAGGTACCGGTCACCGGCCGGGCTGTCCGCTCCTGGGGGCGCATCTCCAGGGGCAGGCTGGCCCGGGCCTGGAGCCGGGTGTAGACAGCCATGATGGTGAAGGTGATGGCCATCTGCACCAGGCTCAGGAAGGCGGCCACCGGCAGGTTGAAGAGGCTCACTGCCTGCCGATAAATTTCCACCTCCAGGGTCGCATAGCGGAGTCCCCCCAGGATGAGGACCACCCCAAAGCTGGTGAAGCAGAAGAGAAAGACCAGCAGGCTGGCGGCCAGAATGCTGGGGGCCAGCAGGGGCAGGGTGATCTCCCGGAAGAGGCGCCAGCGGCTGGCGCCCAGCACCGCGGCTGCCTCTTCCAGGTGGGGGTTGAGGTGGGCCCAGAAGCCGCCCACCGTGCGGACGATGACGCTCACGTTGTAGAAGGCGTGGGCCAACAGGATGATCCAGACTGTCTGCAACAGGCGGATGGGCGGTTCATCCAGGTGGAACCACTCCTGGAGCCACTGGTTGAGCAGGCCGTTGTCGCCCACCAGGGTGATGAACGCGGTGGCCACCACCACCGTGGGCATGACAAAGGGGATGGTGGTCAGGGCCCGCAGCAGGCTCTTGCCCGGAAAGCGATAGCGGGCAAAGGGGTAGGCCACCGGCAAACCCAGGATCAGGGTCAGCCCGGTGGAGGCGGCTGCCTGCCAGGTGGTGAACCAGAGCACCTTCCAGAAGAAGGGCTGGCGCACCGTCTGCTCGATGCCGCGCAGGGTCCATGTTCCCTCCGGCCGGAAGCTGGTGGCCAGAATGTGGCCCAGGGGATAGAGGTAGAACCCGGCCAGAAAGAGCAGCGGCAGCGCGTAGAGCAGATAGAGGGGCAGCCGGCTGAGTTTTCGCACCCTACCGCAGCATCACGTTGGTCCAGGCTTCGATCCACCGTTCCCGGTTGGCGTCGATGGCCGCCGGATCCAGTTGGGCGGGCTCGGCCGGCTTCTCCGCAAAGCGCACAAAGACCTCCGGCAACTGGGCGTTGACGTTGGCCGGGTAGACGAACATCTGCAGGGGGATGTCCTCCTGGAAGGGCACATCCAGCATGAAGTCGATGAGCTTGCGGGCCTCCTCGGGGTGGGCCGCGCCCCGCAGCACGCCCACGAACTCGATCTGGCGGAAGGTGCCGCCCGGCGGCGAGATGTTGACGCTGGCCGGTTCGGTGCGCCCGTCGGTGGCGTAGACCACGTCCGCAGGGGGGCTGGTGCTGTAGCTCACCACCAGGGGACGGTCCCCGCTGCCACCGGAGCCCACGGTGAAGTGGTCGAAGTAGGCCTCGCTCCAGCCGTCGGTCACCAGCACGCCGTTCTCCTTCAGGGCCTGCCAGAAGTCCAGGTAGCCATCTTCACCGAAGTAGGCCACGGTGGTGAGCAGGAAGGCCAGGCCCGGCGAGGAGGTGGCGGGGTTTTGCACCACCAGCAGGTTGGCGTACTCCGGCTTGATGAGGTCCTCCAGGCTTTGGGGCAGGGGAATACCCCGTTCCTCAAACCAGGCCCGGTCTGCGTTGAGGTTCACGTAGCCATAGTCCACCGGCAGCAGGCGATTTTCCGGGTCCAGCTTCAGCTCGTCGTCGATCTGGTCCAGCAGGGGCGAGGTATAGGGCTCGAAGATGTCCGCATCCAGGGCCCGGCTCAGGAAGGTGTTGTCCACGCCGAAGAAGACATCCGCCAGGGGGGCATCCTTGCTCAAGATCACCTTGTTCAAGGCCTCCCCCGCGTCCCCCAGCTGGAGGAACTGCACCTGGATCTGGTTGCTCTCTTCGAACTGGGCCAGGACCTCCTCGCTGACGTTGAAGGAGTCGTGGCTGGCCAGCACCACGGTGGCCGGTTCGGCTTCGCTGGTGGACATGTTGGCCGGGGGTGCCACCGGCTGACAGGCTGCCACCAGGAGCAGGCTGCAGAGAAGCAGGAAGAAGGTTTTCCGGTTCATCAGGCCCTCCGTTTTGAATAAAACAGATTGATGCGCCAAGGCGGATAAAAAAACCTTACCCGATTGGGTAAGGTGAGTTTCCCAGGGAAAGTGGGCTATGGTTTCCTCCGCTGGCATTACCCAGATCAGGTCCATTGGGTCGGTGGCAGGTCGGCCACCCTCTCAGCCCGGCGCTTCCGAGCTCCCCGTCTGTGATGTCGGCCGCCAGGCTCAGAACCCGCGACCCTTCTGCGTTTCAGTCTAGCACACTCCGCTGAAATCGTCGAATTATCCCCCCACCTGTGGGGCCAGAGGTCCCCCGGGAGACATGGCCACCGCCCTGTAGGCGCAGCTCGCAGCTGCGCCTATGTCTCCGTCGCTTCACCCGCCTGAATCTGTGAAACCGTGCGGTCGGAGACCGCACCTACGGTTTGGTGACGGATCTGACAGAAGAATATGCCTTCATTCCCTATGCTGAATGTGGTATGATGGCAGGGAACGATGCCCCATTCGGGGGGGCGCCCTCGAATGAAATTGGTGGAAAGTGTTGGTAGGGAGTCGAAATATGCGCGCGTTTGTCCTGAGTGGTGGCGGAAATCTGGGTCCCCTTCAGGTGGGTGCGCTGCGGGCTCTGCTGGAACGGGACATCCGCCCCCAGATGCTGGTGGGCTGTTCGGCCGGCGCCCTCAACGCGGCGTTCCTGGCCCGGGAGCCCACCCTGGAACAGGTGGAACACCTGGCCGACATGTGGCGCCAGGTGACCCGACAGGATGTCTACCCCAACGGCCGGCTGAGCGTCCTCTGGCGCTTCCTGAGCGGCCAGGACAGCCTCTACGACAACCGCCGTTTCTATGCCTTCTTGCAGCGCATTGGCGTTAGCCCGGCCTGGACCTTCGGCCAGATCCAGGGCGCCAGGCTGTACGTCACGGCCACCAACCTCCGTACCGGCCAGCTCCATGTCTTTGGCGACGACCCCAACGACCGGGTTCTGGATGCCCTCATGGCCAGCACCGCCCTGACCCCGCTTCACCCGCCGTGGACAGTCAACGGCGAGCGGTACATTGACGGCGGAACGGTGACCCCTCTGCCCCTGCGGGTGGCCCTGGAGCGCGGGGTGCGGGAGATCTACTCCCTGCACATCGTCAGCGCACGGGAGGAAGAAGAAGAGCCCGGCCTGGTGCGCGGCGTGGTGGGGCTGCTCCGGCGCAGCGTGGCCACCATGTTACGCCTCCAGGCCCAACACGACCTGCTGCTGACAGAAGAGCGCCAGGGGAAGATTCGCCTGCACCACATCCGGCTCTCCACGCCCAACCCGCCCAAGGCCACCGACTTCAGCGGTGAGGAAGAGATGTTCGACCTGGGGTATCGGCAGGCGGTGGCCTACCTGGAGCAGCGGGCAGGAGCGTCCACTGTCTCCGGCCGTGGGAGCAGCGTCTGGTGGCGCCGCCTGGCCGAAGCCGTCGGCATCCCCAGGCGGATGGAGATACCCCCGCCGGAGCGGCAAGTGGCCGGTCAGGAAGCGCTTCCGCCCTGCTGATCCCGGGCACACTGGGGACAGTGGCGGGGATCTTCCAGCTCGATGAGGTGCTTGCCGCACACGGCAAAGGTCACCTCCACCCGCTGGCGCAGAAATTTCCGCCGCACCTCTGCTTCCAGCATCAGGTCCGGGCAGTTGGTTTCGATGAGGATCTTGGGCACCGGGCAGGTGTTACACAGGGAGCGGTGCCAGGGGTAGGGGTTATTGGGATTGGCCGCCAGCAGGCGGCATTCCTCCTTGTTTTTTCCTCGAAAATAGTCACCGTAAAAGTATCGACAGTTGACCGGTTTATTCATGGATTTTTAGCACAGAGACAGGGCGGCGCCACGTCCGCAGCCCCAGTCGCGGAGTTGCGAACGTGGCCCCATGTCTGAAAAAAAAAGACCGCCAGCTTCGGGCCAGCGGTCTTGCCTTCCCGGACGGCCAGGACCCGATCCGCCTCAGTACAGTCTGGCGTAAATACCACGGCAGAAATTCCGGGTGCCCTCTGGGCGCACTACCTCTGGCGGAAACCATCGGCGAATTTCTGCCGGGATTTACTCAGTTCTTCCAGAAGGGTGATTCATCGTCGTCTGGGTAGTCCGGATAGTCCGGGTAGTCCCAGTCGGCGTTCATGAGGCTTTCCGGGTCGATGAAGAGCCGGTTGGCCAGCTCCTCTTTACGTTGCTGCTGTTCCGGCAGCAGGCGGCCGAATTCATATTCCAGGCTGATCAGGGTTTCCAGCTCCGCTTCCAGCAGGTGATAGTCCTCGTGGGAAAGGGGCACGCCGGGCCGCCGGGCTGCGTGGAAGTTGCTCACATACTCCTCGTAGACCGGGCAGGTGTCGGCGTCGGCCTGGGCCTCGTCCTGGAAATCCCGGTAGTCCTGGAAGTCGCTGTCCAACTCATCCACCAGATCTTCCAGCGCGTCCACCGCGGCGATCCAGTCCTCGTCGGTCTCCAGATTTTCCTCGGCCGGTTGGCGGCTATAGGTGACGCCGGGCAGGCGGCCTGCACTGTTGGGCGCCACCTCCCGGAAGTCCCGATCTTCCTCCAGCCCGGAGAGATCCAGGGTGTAGCCCATGTCCTGGGTCAGGCGCAGCATGCTGTATTCCTGGAGGACGTAGTGCAGGTCGTCGGGCGGCGTTGGGTCGCTGTAGCACCCCCGCCCGATGAGCCGGGCGGCCAGTTCCCAGGTGGGCATGGCCAGGCGGGTGCGGCGATCCTCGGCCACGATCTCCTCGGCCAGCAGGGCCAGCTGGATGTTTCGGTGTTGAATGGCCTGCTCGTCCCGGCTCTCGCTGGGCTGCAGGCGCATGGTGTAGTGGCCGGCGATGCTGTCCACCACGCCGATGATGATGTCGTCCCGGCTCTGGCCTCCCTGTTCCTCGATCCAGGCCACAAAGTCGCTGCCCAGCCGGAGGGACCAGGTCTTGTGCTCGATGGCAGCCACGGCTTGCACGGTGGGTCCTCCCCAGAGCTCAACGGTCAGCACCCGGTCGTCGGGCCGGTAGGCCTGGAAGAACTGCGGAAAGAAGGCGATATGTTCCAGCTCATCCAGGAGAAGGAAGCCACGGCGCAGCTCGTCGTTGTTCAGGGTGTGGCGGTACCAGGTATTGGCCAGCAGGTGGGAAAGCCAGCCATATCGCCCGGGCGCGACCGGAACCGCCTGGAAGAGCTGGTTGATGGCCCGATAGACCGCGCTACGGGCACTTTTGCCCAGGGGGCGTTGGCTGGCCACCTTGGCCAGGAGCGCGTCCACGCTCAACGGCTGGCGGGAGGCACTCAGCGCATTGGCAACACAGCTTGCGTAGCTGGGAAACCGTTCAGATTTACTCATACCCCACTTCCTTCTCACGGGTGCGTACCCCCTCTGGGGGCTGCCGGGGTGTCGCCATGGCGCCTGACCCCTGCCCCCTACCGGGGCGCATCCCCTTTCTCGCAGTGTCGCTGGACACGTCCCCCAGTGGCGCGCTCACGGCAGTGCACTCCTGTCACTGCCGACCCGCAGCTCTCTCAAGTGGGACGTACCCATGTCGTTGAAACTGGCGTTATTATCGCGCAGATGGGGGGAAATGTCCATCATTTTTCTAATCGGATTCCGCTGGGAGCGCCGGTGACCGGTAGTCCGGTTCCGTGGCCAGGCGCATCAACTCGCCGCCCAGCCGCGCCGCATAGTGGCGCAGGGTGTCCAGAGTCTGGGCGAAGGCGGCGTAGCTGAAGCCGGACCGGGGCAGCTCGGCCAGCAGGTTCACATCGCCATCCTCGTCCAGGCCAAAGTAGGCCAGCCGCATCTGCTGGTTCAGGGCCAGGAGGGTGGCGTAGAGGCGCGCCCGACAGGCAGGTTGGACGGCGGGCAGAAAAGGGCTGACGGCAAAATGGATCCAATCCGGGCTCAGGGCCACGTAGAGGTCGTATGCCCGCCTGTCCTCCGTGGCAAAGGTACTGCACCAGACCTGGTCATCCAGCACCTGATAGGCCCAGGCGTAACGTTGAAAGTAGTCGCCGATTTCCATGCCCTTCCTCCTGGCCGGAGTGCTCCTGGGGTGGTTCGGCTACTCGGCCAGCAAGGCCTGGGCGATGCTTTCCCACTCTTCGGCCAGGGACTGATGGGAGACGGGCTTTCCGGCCCGCCGGTACCAGTAGGCCGCGTTGCCCGGGTCCCCTTCCACCCGATGGAGGTAGGCGTGAACCCAGGCACCGGTGGCGTCGTCCTGGGCCTGGGCCAGGCTGTGGGCTTTGTCCCACTCGCCCCTGGCTTCGTGCCAGAGGGCCTGGAGGGCCAGGCTCAAACCGGCCGGCGGCTGGGCCTGTTCCAGGGATTGACGAAATTCTTCCAGGGTCATGGTGGTTGTCCTTTCTGTCTTTTGTGTAGTTGGAGGGGTAGACGGTAGACGGTAGACGGTAGTCAGTAGTCGGCGCATGCTGTCTACCGACTACCTGTCGTACATCAGCACATCGTGTTGGGAATTGAGAACCTTAACAACTGAAAACCATCAGCACATCGTGTCATTCCAGACGTTGATTGGTCAGGGCGGCTGGAATGGCAAGGGTGCGTTGGAAGAGAC